>JACRCO010000080.1 GCA_016218975.1 Deltaproteobacteria bacterium | reverse complement strand
GACCTGTTTTTGACCTGTTTTTGACCTGTTTTTGACCTGTTTTTGACCTGTTTTTGACCTGTTTTTGACCTGTTTTTGACCTGTTTTTGACCTGTTTTTGACCTGTTTTTGACCTGTTTTTGACCTGTTTTTGACCCGAGTTTTTAAGAACGTCCCTGTTTTTAAGTACGCGTCCCCGTTTTTATTGTTTCCGGGTCTTGTCCACGGCCCAGACGACGCCGTAGCTCACGAAGTAGAGCCCCAGGAGCGGCATCGCCATCAGCGTCATGTTGTAGACGTCCGGAGTTGGTGTGATGACCGCCGACAGGACGGTGCAGGCGAGGAGCGCGTGCCGCCATCTCTTCCGGAAAGCGCCGGGAGTCAGCCATCCCGCCCGCGCCAGGAAATAGGAGATAAGCGGGGCCTCGAAAGCCAATCCCAGGCCGAGAAGCATCGTGCCGCAGAAAGAGATGAATTTGCGCGCCGAGATTAACGCGGAGATCTTTTCCGTCTCGAAGCCCACAAGGAACCCGATCCCTGCCGGGAGCAGGACGTAGTATCCGAGCAGCACCCCGGAGATGAACAGGCACGTCGCGACGAGAATGACCGGCGCCCCCCATCCCCTGGCTTCCGGCATCCAGCGCGACACGGCCCCGCGCCATAGCATCCAGGCGCCCGCAGGGAGCGAAGCGGCGATCGCGCAATACAGCGACAGGCCGGCCAGGGCGAGGAATCCCTCCGCCGGTGAATACGCGACCAGCTTGCGCCCCAGCAGCCGGACGAGGAAACGCAGTATGGGCTCGGAGAAGAAAAAGAACGCGACGGTGAGGCAGATCACGAGGACGGCGTAGACGGCCATCCCCTTGCGCCCCCGGTCCACCGCCTCGATAACGGCTGTCACGCGATTTTGCACTGGAGTCGAGTTCCGCACGTGAATTTTGGTACCCTATCTTACAGCGAGTAAGGAGAACCATGGAATACCGGGTTCCAGGATACGTCCACAGAAACGGAACGCACTGCGGATCCGCCTCGATGCGGAACATGCTGCGGTTCCGCGGGATCGACCTGTCGGAGCCCATGTGTTTCGGCCTTGGTTCGGGCGCCGGCTTCCTCTACGTGGAGGACATGCCCGTACCTCCGTTCGTCACTTTCCACGGCCGGATCATGGAAATGGAAAGGGAGCTCTGCGATGCATTGGCGCTCCCGTTCCCCGAGCGGGAGGAGCCGGACGCGACAGCGGGATGGGAAAGGGCCCGCGAGGCCGTCGCCGCGGGCAATCCTGTAGTCATAAACACCGACCTGGCCTACCTCGAATACTTCGACACCCGGACGCACTTCGCCGGACACCGCGTTGTTCTTTTCGGCTTCGACGACGAGCGGGGTGACGCGATCCTGTCCGATTCGGAACGGGAAGAGCCGCAGCGCGTGCCGGTGGAATCGCTGAAACGGTCCAGGTCCTCCGACATCCCTCCCTATCCGATGGGGAACAGGTGGTGCGTGATCGCGCCTTCGCGGCCCCCGAGGCCGATCGCCGAAGCGATCCCCCTGGCATTGCGAAAGAATGCGACGGAGATGCTTTCATTCCGGGAGGGAGACTCCCTGGGCATCGCAGGAATGCGGAAAGCCGCGGCGGAAATCACCGGCTGGCCGGGCCGGACCGGACAATGGATTTTCGCGGCGCGGTTCGGCTACCAGGTGATAGAGAAGCGGGGGACGGGCGGCGGGTTTTTCCGCAGGCTTTACGCGCGGTACCTTGAAGAGGCGTCCGCAACCCATCCGGAGATCGCGGCCGCGGGGCTTCCCGGCGCCATGACGGTCCTGGCCGACAGGTGGACGGAGATCGCCGGCGTGCTCAAGGAAATATCGGAGTCGGGCGATGCCTCACGGCTCCGGGACGTGTCTGCGCTTCTCCTTCAAATGGCCCCGGTAGAGGAATCGTTCTGGAAAAAAGCGCTCGAGGTGTCTTCTAAGCTGCGTGCTTGAGGTGCCGCCGGACGTACCAGACGATCCCGGCAAGCAGGAGCGCGCCGATCACAACGTCGAATTTGTGGAAATATCCTTTCAGCGTCGGCCACTGCTCTCCCATGACCATCCCGACGTAGGCAAGCCCCAGGCACCACGGAAGGGACCCCGCGAACGTATATGCGATGAACCTCTTCATTTCCATGCGCGCCACGCCGGCGGGGAAAGCGATGAAGGTCCGGATCACAGGAAGCAGCCTCGCGAAGAAGACGGTCGCCTCGCCGTGCCGCTCGAACCAGCGGTCCGCGAGATCCAGGTCGCGGTGCGACAGCAGGATGAATTTTCCGTATTTCTCGATGAGCGGCCTCCCGCCGTACATTCCGAGATAATAGGCAGGCACCGAACCCACGACGCAACCGATCGCTCCCGCCAGCCCGACCTCCCAGAGCGAATGTTTGCCCAGGTAAACGAGATAGCCGGAGAAGGGCATGATCACTTCGGACGGCAGGGGAATGCAGGCGGACTCGATGGCCATCAGGAGCACGATGCCGGGAAGTCCCATAAGGGAAATCACGTATATGACGAATGACGCGAGAGCTTCCAGTATGCGGGTGACCAATGGGTGCACTCCAGGTGTAGTGGATTTCTCCGGCTCGACGGCAGACTGACAGGCGCGCGGAATGGCCGGGTGGTGGCCCTGCTATTTCCCCTTGATGACGCGGACCGAGAGGGCTTTCCGCTCGGATCCCGCCTGCGCGCACTTTACCAGGACGAGGTACCCGGGAACGACCTCCTCCTTGGGCACCCTTGTCCCCCCGTAGTAGAAGGCGGTCTCCTTGTCCCAGAGGACTTTTACGTCCTTGCGCTGCAGGGATTCATCCTTGAAGTTCACGTCCTTCAGGATGATGACGCCCGGATCGAGGGACTTGATCGTCCCTTTCAGTACCTCCGGGTCCTGGGCATGAAGGGGTGCGGCCGCGCCGAAGGCGAAGAAGAAGGCCAACAGGACGGCGGTGAGGAAGAACCGCGGTAGGAAATTCCGTGGATGCATGTCGCGACCCTCCTTTTTTCGGCGGTAGGCCGGACTACGGCGGCGAACTGTGTACAGTATATACAAAAAAGGCCGGAAAATGGAAAATGGGAAAGTACAGGCCCGAAGCGGCATGCCTGCTAACCCACCGTGATCCATGGCGGTCCGATGCTCAGGGTGGGCTGCGCGTCTCCCACCCGCACCCACTGCCCCTCCTTGCCGCAGGTTCCGAGCCCGAACCCGAGGTCGCTCCCGACCCGGTCTATCATCTTCAGCAGTTCCGGCCCGTTTCCCGTTATGGTGGCGCCCCGGACCGGCTCTCCCCGCTTTCCGTTCTCTATCCGGTAACCTTCCGCGACTTCGAACATGAAGTCGCCTGCGACCGTGTTGACCTGGCCGCCCCCCATTTTAAGCACCAGGAGGCCGCGGTCCACGGACCCAAGGATCTCTTCCGGCGGCGTCGTCCCCGGAAGAACGATCGTGTTGCTCATCCTCGGCATCGGCTTGTGCCGGTACGATTCCCGGCGCCCGTTCCCGGTCGCGCGCGCGCCCTCTTTCATTGCAGAAAGCCGGTCGTGCAGGAATCCCTTGAGGATGCCGTTTTCAACGAGAACGGTCTTTCCGCCGGGTATTCCTTCGTCGTCCATGCCGAACGAACCGCGTTTCCACGGCACGGTGGCGTCGTCGACGATGGAGACGAGAGGGCTTGCGACCTGCTTGCCAAGTTCGTCCTTGTAAACCGACATTCCCTGCCGCGCCAGGTCCGCTTCCAGCCCGTGCCCGATCGCCTCGTGCACCATGGTCCCGCCCGCTTCCGCGGAGAGCACTACAGGCATCCGTCCCCCGGGAATCCTTTGCGCGGAAAGAGTCCTCGACGCCCGGAGGGCGGCCTTGCGGGCGAGGGTTTCGGGGACGAATTCCTCCAGGAACTCCCAGCCGGCAGTCCCTCCGCCGGACTCGTAGCCTGTCGCGAGCCCGGACTCGTTACCCGCCACGCACTGTACGGTGAGCAGGGTCGAGGTTTGGACGTCGGAAGCGAATCCGAACGGATGCGCAGCCACTTCGATGCGGCGCTCCGCCTCCCCGTACGTCGCGCGGACCTGGCGTATTTCCGGGGAAACGCTCCTCGCGACGCGATCCATGAGCGTTACGAGTGCCGTTTTTTCGGCGATCCCCCGCGCGGAAGGCGGAACGCGGACGGGGGATGGAGTCAGGGCGGCGGCAGGTGAAGCCGGAAGGACGACGGGTGCGCCCCCTCCCTCGGCGTATCGCGACAGGTCGCCCGCGAGCGAAACGAGCGCCTGTTCCTCCGTTTCGTTCGTGTAAGCGTAGAATGTCTTTTCGCGGCAGATCAGGCGGATCCCGATTCCCGCATCGGTGCCCGAAACGACCCTCTCGATCTTTCCGCCTTCAAGCAGGACCGTGAGGGAGCGGACTTCCTCGTAAAACAACTCGCCGTACTCCCCTCCGCGTGACAGGAGGGCGGACAGGATCCTTTCGATCGGCATCTTGGCAAGCATCGCAACCTCCTGCCGCCGCGGCGGGAGCCGGGCGGGAAATGCGGGCAATTACCGGTTTTGTGTATAATACAACTATCGCGGTATTTACTTGAGGTAGCGGATGAAAAGATTATTCGTGCTGGGGGCCCTGGCCCTTTTTCTTTTATCGGGAGAGGCGGTTGCGTTCCACGGAGCAGGCACCGCCATGGGCACGCGCGCGCAGGGAAGGGCATACGCGCTATTCCTTCAGGGGTACCTGTCCTACCGGGAGGGGAACCTCGACGCGGCCCTCGATTCGTACCGCAAGGCGCTCCGTTACGCGGACGACGAGCCGGCGATTCTTTACGAGGTCGGCAGCGTCCTAGTCAAAAAGGGAAAGCTCGGGGAAGCAAGGGAGGTCCTGGAAAAAGCGCTCGCCATGGACGAAGAGCACATCCGGTCGCGATACCTGCTGGCGGGCATCCTGGCGACGACGGGCGAGAAGGAAAAGGCCGCGGAACATTACCGGCGGGTCCTCTCCGACGACCCGGAGAACGAAGAGGTATACGTACACCTTGCCACCCTTTCGGCGGAAAAGTCGGATTTCGCAAAAGCCGAAGAGTACCTGGCAGAGTTGATCGCGAACAACCCCGAATCGATTCTCGGCTATTACTACCGCGGGCGGTTGTCAGCGGCGCAGAAGAAGCTTCCCGAGGCGCTGAAGGATTTCGACAAGGCGTTGGAGATCCAGCCTTCCTTCGACGGCGCCCTCCTTGATTCGGGCGGAGTCCTCGAGATGATGGGCAAGAACGCCGAGGCGGAAGTCCGGTACAAGAAGGCGCTGGAGCTTTCCCCGAACAATCCGCTTATACGCGAGCGGCTGGGCCGCGTGCTGATCCTGGAGAACAAGATCGACCAGGCCGTGGGTCATTACGAGGAACTGAAGAAATTCTCGAGCGACAACCTGGAATTCCGGACGAGGCTCGGCATTCTATACCTCGAGCGGGACCGCTTCGACGACGCCATCAACGAATTCCGGTTTGTCCTGTCGGCCAGGCCCGGTAACGTCCAGGTGCAGTTCTTCCTGGGCACCGCGTACCAGGAGAAGGGGATGCTGGCGGAAGCCGAGGAGCAGTTCCGCGGAATTCCGGAAACTTCGCCTGTCTACCGGGATGCGATGCTTCACCTGGCGATGACGCTTTCCCGCGGCAAGAAGCTCGAGGAAGCGCTCGATGTGACGCGGAAGCTTCGGGCGAAATTCCCCGAAGACGTCGCATTGCTGGTGTTCCTCGGCGGGCAGCTCGAGGAGGCGAAAAAATACGAGGAAGCGCTGGCGATCCTGGCCGAAGCGGCCGTGAAGGACCCGAAGAACCCCTCGCCCCACTTTTCCATGGGCGTCGTCTACGACAAGGTCGGGAACTTCGAGAAGATGGCCGCTTCGATGAAGAAGGCGATCGAGCTCGATCCGCGGCACGCCGTGGCCCTGAACTACCTGGGCTATTCCTACGCCGACCGGAACTTGAACCTGAAGGAAGCGGAGTCGCTGATCCTGAAGGCCCTGGAAATCCGGCCCAACGACGGCTATTTCATCGACAGCCTCGCATGGGTGCACTATCGCCAGGGGGAATTCGCGCGGGCGGAAACCGAGCTGCGGCGGGCGCTCACTCTCGTGCCGGACGACCCAGTGGTGCTCGAGCACCTGGGCGACGTTCTCGTGAGCCAGGGGAAAGGAACCGAGGCCGCAAACGTCTTCGAGAAGGCGATCGCCAAGGGGCACGAGAAACCGGAGGAAGTCAGGAATAAACTCAGCCGCGTCAAAGAGGGCTCGACCGCGAAGTGACGTTTGCCCGGTCCGGCGACGGTTCTTCGGCGCGGCTTCGGCCCTCTGTGTCGTCTGCGCGCTGGCCCTGGCGCCCGGCTGCGCTCCCTTCCGCCATCGGTTGGCGGGGGACGAGGCGCGGGACGCCCGGCGGTTTTTCGCCTCCACGGCGGCGGTTCCCTTCCCCATAGAAGCCTCGTTTTCCGGCGTCGCGGAAGTTTCCGGGCGCGCCTGGCCGTTCGTCGCGGGGGTGAACTCACCGGCCCCCGGAGGGGAGATCGCAGGGTTCTACGACCCCCTGGGCGGTCCGGTCCTCTTCCTCGTGAACGACGGGAACGCCATAGCGGTTTTGCGCGGACAGGCCGCGGGCGATTTCCCTGTTCCGGACATTCCGCCGGTGCCCGCGGGGCCGGTGTCCCTGGCCAGGATACTCGCGGGCGCCCCGGGGTATTCCGTGGATGCGGGGGATCCGGGCAGGACGCGGGGAGGAGAGTGGGTCCTGGAGGACGGGAGGCAGGCGCTGTTCTCCGACGCGTTCCGTCGATTCCTGTCGCGCGCGGAGTACAGGTTCCGGGGGAAGCGGGTGACGGTGTCCTATCCCGGACGGGAATCGTCGGGGCCGCCTCCGGTGGTGGCGATCGAGATCGACGGTGCGAAGATCTTGATGCGGAGGGACGTGGAATGAGACGCGCGAATTTTTTGCCGGTCGCGATTTTCCTGGTTGCCGCATTGACGGGCGGATGTTCCGGGGATAAAAAGGAAGCCCCGGGCGCGGCGGACGCCGCAAGGCAGGATACCCCCGCCTACGGGGACGCGCTCGTCGAGGGGAGCATCGGCGACGTCAGCGGGTTCATTTCCGCCGTGACCTCCGACACCGCATCCCACGCGGCCGCGAGCTACATCTTCAACGGCCTCGTGAAGTACGACAAGGACCTGAAGCTCGAAGGGGACCTTGCCGAATCCTGGGAAGTCACCCCTGACGGGAAAAAGATCACGTTCCATCTCCGGAAAAACGTGAAGTGGCACGACAACGTGCCGTTCACCTCCGGGGACGTGCTTTTCACCTACCGGAAGATGATCGATCCGAATACCCCGACGGCGTACGGCGAGTCCTTCAAGCAGGTGCGGCGCGTGACTGCGCCGGACGCCTACACCGTCGTCGCGGATTACGACAAGCCGTACGCACCCGCACTGGAATCCTGGGGGATGAACATACTGCCGAAGCACCTTCTCGAAAAATACCCGGACATCAAGCGGAGCCCCATCAACACGTCCCGCCCGATAGGCACCGGCCCGTACAGATTCGCGGAATGGAAGCCGGGGGAGAAGATCGTCTTCGACGCCAATCCCGACTACTTCGAAGGGAGGCCGTACATAGGCAGGGTCGTCACCCGCGTAATCCCGGATCAGGCCACGACGTTCCTCGAGCTCAAATCCGGCGGCATCGACTCTATGACGCTCACCCCGCTGCAATACTCGAGGCAGACCGAAACGGAGGAGTTCCGGAAGAACTTCCGGAAGTACCGCTACCTCTCGTTCGTCTACACCTACCTCGGCTTCCGGCTCGATCATCCGTTTTTCAAGGACAAGCGCGTCCGGCAGGCTTTCGCCCACGCCATCAACAAGAAGGAGCTGATCGACGGGGTCCTTTTCGGGCTGGGGCGGGAGGTCACGGGCCCGTACAAGCCGGGCCACTGGGTGTACAACCCGAACGTGCGCCTCTACCCGTACGATCCGGGGAAGGCAAAAGGCCTCCTCGCTGAGGCGGGGTGGAAGCCGGGGGCGGACGGCACGATGGAGAAGGAGGGAAGGAAGTTCGCCTTCACCGTCCTCACCAACGCGGGAAACGAGAGCCGCTCGAAGACGGCGACCATCATTCAGCAGCAGCTCGCCGCCGTCGGCATCCGCATGGAGATCCGCACGCTGGAGTGGGCGGCCTTCATCAACGAGTTCGTCAAGAAACGGAAGTTCGACGCGCTGATCCTGGGGTGGTCGACGGGGCCGGAGCCGGACCAGTTCGACATCTGGAGCTCAACCAAGACGGGTCCGGACGAACTCAACCACGTGGGGTTCGCGAACGCGGAAGTGGACCGGCTGCTCGAAGCCGGCCGCCGCACCTTCGACATGGAGAAGCGCAGGAAGGCCTACTTCAGGATCCAGGAAATCCTGGCGGAGGAGCAGCCATACGTCTTCCTCTACGCCCCGGAAACGCTGCCGGCGTTCCACAAGCGGTTCCGGGGGATAGAGCCGGCCCCCGCGGGTATAAGTTACAACTTCATCAAGTGGTACGTGCCGAAGGCGGAGCAGAAGTACACGACGTACCGGTGACGGGGGCTGGATGCTCGGGTACATCGGCAGGCGTTTGTTCGTCATCCCGGTGATGATCGTCGGGATCAGCCTCATCTCTTTCGTGGTCATCAACATGGCCCCGGGCGGACCTATCGGCATCGCCGCCGACCTCAATCCGAAAGCCACCGCAGAATACCGGGAACGCCTCAAGGCGTATTACGGCCTCGACAAGCCGATATACGTCAGGTACGCGAATTGGCTCGGCCGCCTTGCGACGTTCGACTTCGGAGAAAGCTTCGCGCCTGACGGGCGAAAAGTGTGGGACAAGATCCGCGAGCGTATACCGGTAACGCTTGGAATAAACGTCTTGTCCGAGGCGTTGATCCTAATCGTCGCCGTTCCCCTGGGGATCTATTCGGCCGTCCGAAGGGGCACCTTGTTCGACAGGGCTTCGACCGTGGCCGTGTTCGTGGGATTCGCAGTCCCGGGGTTCTGGCTGGCGCTCCTCCTCATGATCCTTTTCGGGGTTCACCTGGGATGGCTGCCGATATCGGGCCTCACTTCCCTCGAACACGACTCGATGAATCTGGCCGGGAAGATCCTCGACCGCGCGCGCCATCTCGTCATGCCGGTCTTCGTGGCGGGATTCGGGGGCCTGGCCGGAATGTCGCGGTACATGCGGTCCAACATGCTCGAGGTGATCCGGCAGGATTACATCGCCACCGCGAAGGCAAAGGGCCTTCCCGAGCGCAAGGTGGTGCTGCGGCACGCGGTGCGCAACGCCCTTCTCCCCGTAATCACGATCCTGGGTCTCTCGGTACCGGGTCTCCTGGGCGGCGCGGTCATCTTCGAGACGATCTTCGCCATTCCCGGGCTGGGGCAGCTTTATTACCAGGGGGTCATGTCCCGCGACTATCCGCTGATAATGGGGTCGCTCGTCATCACCGCGTTCCTTACGCTGTTGGGAAACCTGCTGGCGGATGTCGGCTATGCGCTTGCCGACCCTCGCATCAGGACGGAGTGACGGCCGTGGTCCGGCATCACTCCCTTTTCATCGACACCTTGCGGCTGGTCCTGAAAAACCGGCTCGCCCTCGCGGGCGGGATCTTCATCCTCATCCTTTTTTTCGTATCGATCGTTCCTTCCCTGTTCACATCGCAGGATCCGAACAGGATCGATGTGCTGCGGGTGCTGGAGTCCCCTTCCGCCTTGCATCCCCTGGGGACCGACGAGCTGGGCCGGGACGTTTACGCCCGCATGATCCACGGCGCGGGCATTTCACTGAAGGTGGGGTTCGTCGCAGTCGGCATCGCCACCGCGATCGGCCTGGTCATCGGCCTCTTCGCCGGATTCTACGGCGGCATCGTGGACAAGGTGCTCATGCGGTTCGTGGACATCATGCTTTGCTTTCCGTCGTTTTTTCTTATCCTGTCGGCGGTCGCCTTTCTCGGGCCGTCCATCTACAACATAATGATCATCATCGGGCTTACGAGCTGGATGGGAGTCGCACGGCTGGTCCGCGCGGAAACCCTGTCGCTCAAGGAACGTGACTTCGTGGCCGCGGCGAGGGCGCAGGGGGCAGGGGACAGGCGCATCGTTTTCCGGCACATCCTCCTCAACGCCCTGGCTCCCGTTCTCGTGTCCGCGACGCTTGGCGTGGCGGGAGCGATCCTGACGGAGTCCGGCCTCTCCTTCCTGGGGATCGGCGTTCAGCCGCCGACCCCGTCGTGGGGAAACATCCTGACCGCGGGGAAGGACAACATAGAGTTCGCCTGGTGGCTCTCCGTCTACCCGGGGCTCGCGATCCTGTTCACGGTGCTCGGGTACAATCTCCTCGGCGAAGGGATCCGCGACGCCGTGGATCCCCGCTTAAGGGGCAGGTAAATGAAATACTTCCTTGAACCTCGAACCCTCGATATGTACTCAAGCGGTTGGGTTCTCGCTCCCAGGTTGAGGGGGCTATAGGTAATGGGAGATCTGTTGCTTTCGGTCAGGGACCTTCGGGTCGCGTTTCGGACGGACCGGGGGAAGGTGCGCGCGCTTTTCGGCGTATCGTTCTCGCTCGAGGCCGGGGAGACGCTGGGGCTGGTCGGGGAGTCCGGCTGCGGGAAGACGGTCACCGCCCTATCGATCCTGCGTCTCCTTCAGCAGCCGCCCGCGGAGATCGAAGGCGGGACCGTCGATTTCCGGGGCCGGGATCTGCTGGCCCTGTCGGAAGCCGGGATGTGCGGAGTGCGGGGGAAGGAAATCTCCATGATCTTCCAGGAGCCGATGACCTCCCTGAACCCGGTGCTGACCATCGGCGACCAGGTGGCTGAGGTGTTCACTGTGCACGGGACGTGCGGGAAGAAGGAGGCCGCGGAGCGGGCGGTGGAATGGATGCGCCGCGTCAAGGTGCCGGACCCGGAGCGGCGCGCCCGGGAATACCCCCATCAATTGAGCGGAGGGATGCGGCAGCGTGCGATGATCGCCATGGCGCTCGCCCTCGAACCGGCCCTGCTGATCGCCGACGAGCCAACGACCGCGCTCGACGTCACGATCCAGGCGCAGATCCTCTCGCTCCTGAAGGAGATGCGGGAGCAGGAGCGGAAAATGGCGGTCCTGCTCATCACGCACGACCTGGGGGTTGTCCACGAGTTCGCCGACCGGGTGGCGATCATGTATCTGGGCAGGATCGTCGAGATCGCGAAAACGGCCGATCTCTTCGCCGACCCGATCCACCCCTATACCCAGGGACTGCTCCGTTCGCTCCCGGGGAAAAGCGTCGGAGAGAAGCGGCTGCCGTCGATCCCCGGCACGGTGCCCGACCTGCGCGGCATCCCCCCCGGATGTCCGTTCTCAGACCGGTGTCCGTTCCGGCAAAATGCCCTGGAGCGGTTCCGTTCCGGAGAGGCGGCCGAAGACGAACTTTCGGTGTGCGACCGGGTCGACCCGCCGCTCGAGGAGTATGCCCCGGGGCACTTCGCTGCTTGCCATTACCAGAAGGCCAGGCGGGGGAAGGCGCCGCCGGGCGGCGAGGAATCCGGGGGGAGAACGGGATGACCGGGGACAGCGGCGGGCGGATCCTTCTATCGCTTGAAAACGTCTACAAGTATTTTCCGGTCAAGGCGTCGTTCTTCTCCCGCGAGATGCTGCGGGTGCATGCGATCGACGGGGTGTCCCTCGGCGTCCCGGAGGGGAAGACCGTCGGCCTGGTGGGCGAATCGGGCTGCGGCAAGACGACGCTGGGACGAGTCGCCCTCCGGCTTATCGATCCCGACGCCGGGACGATCCGTTTCGAAGGAAGGGACATCACGCGCCTGGAAGGGGAGGAACTGCGCGCGACACGGAGGCGTATGCAGATCGTCTTCCAGGACCCCTACTCCTCCCTCAACCCGCGGATGCGGATCCGCGACATCGTGGGGGAAGGATGGCTCGTCCACGGCGTGGCCGGCCGCCGGGAGATCAGGGAAAAGGCGCTCCGGCTGCTGCTTCGCGTGGGGCTGTCGGAGGATGCCGCGGACAAGTACCCCCATGAATTCTCCGGGGGGCAGCGGCAGCGGATCGGTATCGCCCGGGCGATCGCCCTGTCGCCGAAGCTCGTGGTCGCCGACGAGCCGGTGTCCGCGCTCGACGTCTCCGTCCAGGCGCAGATCCTGAACCTGCTCAAGGACATCCAGGACGAGTACGGCATGGCCTACCTGTTCATCTCCCACGACCTGCGGGTGATCCGGCACATGAGCGACATCGTCGCGGTCATGTACCTGGGAAAACTCATGGAAGTCTCCCCCGCGGAGGAGCTTTTCGCGCATCCGCTGCACCCGTACACGCGCAGTCTGCTGGCAGCGGTCCCGATGATAGGGGGTGCGCCGCAGGAAAATATAGTGCTGCGCGGGGAGATCCCGAGCCCTCTCGCGCCTCCACCCGGCTGCCGGTTCCACACCCGCTGTTTCATGGCGCAGAAGGTCTGCGAAGAGGTCTGCCCCGTCTTCCGCGAATCCTTTCCCGGCCGCTTCACCGCTTGCCATTTCGTTTAACTAAATCCATGTGTATCGATATTTGATGTAAAATGAAATTGCATCCAGGGGGGGCCGTCGGCATCCAATTTTTACACACGACCTGGAGGTGCGAAATGGAACACAAGGGAAACGGCGTGGTGACTGGCGGTATTCTACTGGCGGCGGGAGCGTTGATCGGGGCAGGCGCGGCCCTTCTGCTGGCGCCTCAATCGGGAAAGGAAACCCGGAGCGACATATCCCGCTACGCGAAAAAGGCGAAGCGGGGTGCGGCAGGCGTAGTGGAGGAGTTCAGCGAATCCGTTTCGGGGATGATCGGCGTAGTGGGTGACAGGGCCGAAGACATCCTCGGAAAGGGCAAGGACCTGACAAGGGATGCGAAGAAGGGAGTGCTCGGGGCCATAGACGAAGGACGGAAACAGCTGGAGCGGCAGAGGACGAGACTGGAGAAGCTGATAGCCTGAAGCGGCGGGCAGATCCGGGCGCGGACGACGATCTGCGGGTTAAGTGAAGGACCGCCCCTGCGGCGCCGTTTTCTGGACTGTGTTGCGGCAGTAGGGGCAGAACTTCCAGTCCGGGGATATCGTTTTCCTGCAGGAGGCGCAAGTGGCCAGCAGGGAGTGCCCGCAGTGCGGGCACATTACGAAGTCCGCGCCCAGCACCCCGTGACACTCGGGGCATATGGTCCCGAAATCCTCTTCCGTTTCCACGACGCGGAACAATTCCTGAAGGGTGGTCACACCGGCCCGCACCTTTTCGAGGGCGCCGCGGGCAAGCGTCAGCATTCCCGACGCGATGGCCTGCTGGCGCAACGCGCTCTCCGGGGCGTTGGACACCACGAGGTCCCGGATCGGCTGGGTGAAGGGGAGGATCTCGTAGATTCCGATGCGTCCCTTGTATCCCGTACCCTCGCATGCGGAGCAGCCCTCTCCGCGGTAGAAGGTGAACGACGCTTTTTCCTTCCTGCGGTGGAACCCTATTTTGACGAGATCGTGCTCGGGCGGATCGTACTTCACGCGGCACTTCGGGCAGATGACCCTGACCAGCCGCTGCGCCATGATGCAATTGATGGTGGAGGCGATGAGGTACGAAGGGGCCCCCAGGTTCCGCAGCCTCGTGATGGTGGCCGTGCAGCTGTTGGTGTGGATCGTCGAAAGCACGAAATGCCCCGTCAGGGCGGCCTGCATGGCGATGCTCACCGTGTCGAGGTCGCGCATCTCGCCGACCATGATGATGTCCGGGTCCTGCCGCAGCATCGACCGGAGAGTCGACGCGAACGTCATCCCGATCTTCTCCTGGATAGCCACCTGGTTGATCCCCGCGATTTCGTACTCGACCGGGTCTTCGATGGTCGTTATGTTCTGTTCCATGCTCTTGATCCGGTTGAGAATGCCGTAGAGGGTGGTCGTCTTTCCCGACCCGGTGGGGCCCGTGACGAGCATGATCCCCTGCGGTCTTCGGATCAGGCTCTCGATCTGGATGAGCTCTTCGGGGGTCAACCCCATCGCTTCAAGCGGGATCTGCGAGTTGGCGGAATCCAGGATCCGGATGACGACCTTCTCCCCGTAGCTCGTCGGCATCGTCGACACGCGCAGGTCGAGGGTCTTGGCCCCCACACGGACGCCGATCCGCCCGTCCTGGGGGAGGCGCTTTTCGGCGATGTCCATCTTGGCCATGATCTTGATACGGGAGATCACCGCGCCCTGCACCCATTTCGGCAGATCGAGGGATTTCCGGAGAAGCCCGTCGATGCGATTACGGATCATGAGCTCGGAGCGTGTGGGCTCCACGTGGATGTCGGATGCGCCCTTTTCCACCGCCTCGGATACGAAAAGGTTCACCATGCGGATGATGGGGGCGGCCTCGCTCTTCTTCCGGAGGTCTTCGGCCTCCTTCGTATCCCCTTCCTTCCTTTCCTGGACTACTTCTACGAATCGCTCCTCGGCGATGTCCTTGACGATGGTGTCCAGCGACGAGCCGAGATGATAATGCTGGTCGATCGCCCAGAGGATGTTGGTCCGGGTGGCTATGGCGGGCTTTATGGTGTAGCCGGAGGCGAACCGCACGTCTTCGAACGCCTCGAAACTCAACGGGTCCGCCATCGCGATGAGGAGGTCCTTCTGGTCTATCGACACCGGAATGATCAGATGCTTGCGGGAGACTTTTTCGTTGATCAGCTCGATCGCCTGGGGCTCGACCGGAGTCTGGGTCAGATCGATGAAAGGGATCCCCAGTTGGACGGACAGGGTCTGGGCGATCTCGTCCTCTGTGGCCATGCCGAGAGCGACTATCACTTCCCCGAGCTTGCCCCGCCGGGAACGTTGTTCGGTAAGCGCTCGAGTCAGGTTCTCTTCCGTCAGCAGCCCTGACTCGACGAGCAGTTCCCCCAATCGTTTCTTGCCCATCCGGTTACGCCTCCCTCTGCCGATCCCAATTGTGGAATTTTATCAAAGAAAATTCTCATTCGTCTCCTTTTTTATGGTTTTCATGATTGCGCAACACTGCCGATGGAACCGAATTCCCGCCTCGGGCATCGAAGGGTATGAAGCGAAGGAGGGGGTTAATCATGGCAAGAACGGTCCGGCAGTTCAGATGCCCGAGATGCAACGGAGCGATGGTTTACGAACGGTTCCAGGACATGCTGGACCTGTTCTATGCATGGAGATGCCTGAATTGTGGAGAGATAGTGGACCCTGTGGTGGTAAGGAACCGTGGCCAGGAGAAGAAACCGAAGAAGCGGGCAATCAGTTAAAAACGTAATAAATCCACGATTTATCAAGGTTTTCGTTTCATTGACACCGCATTGTTTTCTGTGTTACGGTTTCCCCCTGCATTTTTTTACCAATGTAGACGGAGGGTCAGGTGCGCGCGCCGCACGATTTTCACTTGCGAGTCGGCTACGGGGATCGCGCCAGGGATTTCCGCGTGGGCCGCACCGGTCTCATAGCCACTGTCGCAGCGCTTGGGCTTCTGTTCGTCGCCCTTACGCATTTTCTTTACGACTATCGGGAAAACCTCTCGAAACTAAGGGATTTGAGAGCTCTCCGCCAGCGGGTGAGCGAGCAGAACCTCTCGCTCTACGACCTCCATTCGAAATTCGAAAGCCTGGAAACGGAGGTGGAGCGCCTTCGGGCGGTGGACGCAAGGGTGAGATCCCTTGCAAGCATCAACCGGTCGCTGAGTCCGGGAACCGCGGGGAAGACAGGCCGAAGTTCAGGGGTAGGCGGGAGCGAGACACGGGAGGCATCTGCGGAGGGCCGTCTCGACAGCCTGCTTGACCTTCGGTTCGAGCAGTTGAAAAAAGACGTGCTGGTGGATGTAAAGGACCTGGAAATCCTCTGCGAGGAACTGGACAGCCGGCGGATCGTCCTGGAGAGCGCTCCCTCCCTCTGGCCGGTGCGGGGAGTTTTGTCCTCGGGATTCGGGGTTCGCACCTCTCCGTTCACCGAGACGAAGGTGTTCCATCATGGGCTGGACATCATCGCCAGGCCCGGAGCGCCGGTAAAGGCGGCATCCGGGGGGAGGGTGGTGAGGAGCGGTTACGAGTCCCTGTTCGGCAATCTCGTCGTTCTGGACCATGGGTACGGGTACAGGACCCTGTACGCCCATCTTGCGGAGAGGCGTGTCGCCGTGGATGAAATAGTGCAGAAAGGGGATCCCGTCGGGACCGTGGGGGCGACCGGCCGGACGACCGGACCTCATCTCCACTACGAAGTCCACCTGAACGGGCTTCCGGTGAACCCGTCCCGATTCCTCAACTGATATAGTATGCGCAGGCTCGGCACGCCTCGCGGGGTACCCCTCGCGGGGGACGCCTTGCCCTGCCGTCCATGGCTACCGCTTCGTCGCTCCACCCCCCCGCGAGGGGCACCCCGTCTCGGCGGCTCGCCCGCGAAGTGATATCGAGATGTGCGCAGTTTGGGAACCGGAGGATGAGTACTTGGGACTGTCCCGTTGTTTTGTCGTCTAAGATAGATAGAATGAAGAACAGGATATCGACCTGATGATCGGAAATTTCCTCAAAAAAATGTTCGGCACCTCGAACGAGCGCGTCCTGGACCGGATCGCCCCCGTCGTCCGCCGCATCAACGAGCTTGAAGCGAAGGTGACGGCCCTCCCCGACGACCGGCTGGCGGCGCAGACGGTGGAGTTCAAGCAGCGGATCGAAAACGGGGAGCCGCTCGATTCCCTACTTCCGGAAGTGTTCGCCACCGTGAGGGAGGCATCCAGGCGCGTTCTGTCGATGCGGCACTTCGACGTCCAGCTCGTGGGCGGCGTCGTTCTCCACGAAGGAAAGATCGCCGAGATGCGGACGGGCGAGGGGAAGACGCTCGTCGCCACCCTGCCGATCGTCCTCAACGCACTCACCGGCCGCGGGGTGCACCTCATCACCGTCAACGACTACCTCGCGAAACGCGACGCGGACTGGATGGGCACGATATACAAGTTTCTCGGATTGTCGGTGGGCGTGATCGTCCACGGCATGGACGACACCGAGAGGCAGGCCTCCTACCGGTGCGACATCACCTACGGCACGAACAACGAATACGGCTTCGACTACCTGCGGGACAACATGAAATTCCGGATGGAGGACATGGTCCAGCGGGAGCTGCACTACGCGATCGTGGACGAGGTGGACTCGATCCTCGTCGACGAGGCGCGCACGCCGCTCATCATATCCGGCCCCGCGGAGGAGGCCACCGACAAGTACATCCGCGTGAATTCGATCATCGGGTACCTCAAAAAGGACGCCGACTACAAGGTGGACGAGAAGGCCCGGCAGGTCATGCTGACCGAGGATGCCGGGATCCCCAAGGTCGAGCGCCTGATCGGCGTGGAGAACCTCTACGATCCGCACAACATCGAGATTCTCCACCATGTAAACCAGGCCCTCAAGGCACACGTGCTGTTCAAGCGGGACGTCGACTACATGGTGAAGGACGGCGAGGTCGTCATCGTCGACGAGTTCACGGGGCGCCTCATGCCGGGACGCCGCTGGTCGGACGGGCTGCACCAGGCCGTGGAGGCAAAGGAAGGGGTCAAGATAGAGAACGAGAACCAGACTCTGGCCACCATCACCTTCCAGAACTACTTCCGCATGTTCGAGAAGCTGGCGGGGATGACGGGCACGGCGGACACCGAGGCCGCGGAGTTCCAGCAGATCTACAAGCTCGACGTGGTTGTTATCCCGACGAACCAGCCGATGATACGGACTGATTTCGGCGACCAGATCTACCGCACGGAACGGGAGAAGTTCAACGCTGTGCTGGAAGAGGTAAAGCAGCTCTACGAAGATGAGCGCCCGGTGCTCGTCGGGACGGTCTCCATCGAGAAATCGGAGAAGCTGTCCGCTCTCCTCTCCCGGCACGGAATCCCGCACAACGTGCTGAACGCGAAGCACCACGAGAAGGAAGCGCAGATCATCGCCGAGGCGGGACAGCCGGGAAAGGTGACGATCGCCACCAACATGGCGGGGCGAGGCGTCGATATCAAGCTGGGCTCCGGGGTGGTGGACAAGGGCGGCCTTCACATCGTCGGTACGGAGCGGCACGAGTCCCGGCGCGTGGACAACCAGCTCCGCGGACGCGCGGGGCGTCAGGGAGATCCAGGCTCGTCGCGGTTCTACCTGTCGCTGGAGGACGATCTTCTCCGGATCTTCGGGTCCGACCGGATCTCGCCGATCATGTCGAAGCTGGGGATGGAGGAGGGAGAGCCGATCGAGCACAACCTCATCAACAAGGCGGTGGAGAACGCACAGAAGAAGGTGGAGGCGCACAACTTCGACATCCGGAAGCACCTCCTCGAATACGACGACGTGATGAACAGGCAGCGGACCGTCGTCTACGACCTGCGGAAGGAGGTCCTCTCGGGCGAGGACCTGCGGGATATGGTAATGGAGATGACGGAGGAAGTGGCCGAGGACCTGGGCCAGCGGTTCTCCGACGCCAAGGAGCATCCCGAGGACTGGGACCTTTCCGCCCTCGCCGACGCGGCGCAATCGCAGTTCGGGTTCCGCCCCGCAATTCCGAAGGAGGAGGTCGCGAAGCTCACCCGGGATACGCTTGCCGTTCTCGTCCGGCAGGGCGCGGAAAGCGCCTATGCGAATAAGGAGCAGGAATACGGCGCGGACGCGATGCGCTATCTGGAGCGCATGTTCCTGCTCTCCACCATCGACGCGTTGTGGAAGGACCACCTCCTGTCGATGGACCACTTGAAGGAAGGCATCGGCCTGCGCGGGTACGCGCAGAAGGACCCCCTGAAGGAGTACCAGCGGGAAGGCTTCGACCTCTTCGCGGACCTTGTGTTCCGCATCAAGGCGGAGTCGTTGAAGCGCCTCTACCACGTTAAGGTTCAACGGGAGGAGGAGGGTAGGCCGGTACAGCATGCGCCGCTCGCCCCCCGCCGGGTCAACCTGTCCCGCGGAGACATCTCGAAGGCCGGCCAGACGACGCAGCGGCACGTCAAGAAAAAGGTGGGCCGGAACGATCCCTGCCCGTGCGGGTCCGGTAAGAAATACAAGAAGTGCTGCGGGGCGTCGGGAGGGGGCGAATGAGCGAACCGGTCAAGGTGGCCGTCAAGGGGTTCCGCGGCGCGGGTACGTCCTGCGGGATCAAGAAGACGGGAAAGGCCGACCTGGCCATGGTCGTGAGCGACCGGCCGTGCGCCTCCGACGTGGTGTTCACGCGGAACCGGGTCTTCGCCGCCCCCGTGGCATGGGGGAAAGGCCTGCGAAGCCGGTCCGCCCTGCGAGGCGCGATCGTCAACAGCGGCAACGCCAACGCCTGCACCGGGAAGGAAGGGATCGAGGCGGTCCGGAAGACCTCCGCCGCCGCCTGCGCGGCGCTGGGGCTCCCCGGGGATTCCCTGCTGGTGTCGTCGACGGGCGTTATCGGCATGCGGCTGCCGGTGGAAAAAATCGTCTCGGCGGTCCCCGGCCTCTGCGCATCCCTTTCGGCGGACGGGATCGGAGATGCCGGGGATGCGATCCTTACCACCGATGCCTATCCCAAACGCGCTCTTCGGAAGGTGCATGTCGGGAAGGGGGAAATAACCCTGGGCGGCATCGCCAAGGGAGCCGGGATGATCGCGCCGAACATGGGGACGATGCTGGCCTACGTGTTCACTGACGCTTCCGTCCGCCCGGGAGACCTGCGTACGGCGTTCCGCGGCGGCGTGGAGGCTTCGTTCAACCGGATCGTGGTGGACGGCGACACGAGCACAAACGACACCGCCGCCGTCTTCGCCAACGGCGCCTGCGGCCTGCCCCCCCTCGCGGGGAAATATCTTCCGGCGTTTTCGGAGGCCCTTCGTTCCCTTCTGCTGGATCTTGCGATTATGATCGTGCGGGACGGCGAGGGTACGACGAGGGTCGTACGCCTCGCGGTCACCGGCGCGCGGAGCGACCGGGACGCCGAAAAAGCGGCCCGGGCGGCGGCCACCTCGCCGCTGGTAAAGACGGCGGTATTCGGCGCCGACCCGAACTGGGGCCGGGTCGTCGCTGCCGCAGGGCGCGCGGGGGCGGCGGTCGAACAGGACCGCATCGAGCTGTCGTTCGCCGGGGAAAAGGTCCTGCGGCGTGGCCTGAGGATCGACCGCGCCGCCGAGCGCAGGGCTGCTCCGAAAATCCGCGGGGAGTCCTACGACATCGAACTGGACCTCGGGCTCGGGAAGGGGAGCCATTTCCTTTATTTCTCGGACCTGACTCACGATTACATCCGGATCAACGCGGGGTATCGCACCTGACAGGTTGAAGTGGCGGCTCGCAATATGGTATATATTTGCGGTTAGGCAATCATTTCCCACGGGCGGGACTCTCCCCGGGGTGCCCTTTGGCCTGAAAGGCCGGGGTGGATGGGGAGGGGCGGAACGCCCGGAGGAACAACCCCGAGCGTAAGGAGGAAGGGAAGGCATGGCAAACGGTCACGGTTCGGTCATCACGATGAAGCAGTTGCTGGAAGCGGGCGTCCACTTCGGCCACCAGACGAAGCGGTGGAACCCGAAGATGAAGAAGTACATATTCACCGCCCGGAACGGAATCTACATCATCGACCTTCAGCAGACGGTGAAGATGTTCCGCCACTCATATGATGTGGTGCGGGACATGGCGGCCGACGGAAAGACGGTCCTTTTCGTCGGCACCAAGAAGCAGGCGCAGGAAGCCGTGGAAGAGGAAGCGCGACGCGCCGGTGCGCCCTATGTGAACCAGCGCTGGCTGGGCGGGATGCTCACCAACTTCCAGACGATCAGAAAGAGCCTGGACCGCCTCCAGCGCCTGAAGGAAATGGGAACGGACGGCACCGCAGAAAAGCTCCCCAAGAAGGAAGTGCTCAAGCTGGACAAGGAGCGGGTAAAGATGGAGAAGGTCCTGGGCGGAATCCAGGAGCTGCGCCGGGTCCCCGACGCACTCTTCATCGTCGACCCCTCCCGCGAGCAGATCGCCGTCCTCGAGGCGCGCCGCCTGGGGATTCCCATCATCGCGATCGTCGACACCAACTGCGACCCCGACCTCATAGATTTCGTCATCCCCGGCAACGACGACGCCATCCGGGCGATCAAGCTCTTCCTCTCGAAGGTTGCGGACGCGATCATCGAAGGAAAAGCCGCCTATGCGGAGAAGACGGCTTCCGAGGGTGACAAGGACGCCGCGGCCCAGGAGGTCACGATGTCGCTTATCTCCACCGAGGACGAACCGGCGGAGGCCCCGACCGGCGTTTCCGCCGCGGCGGAGGAATAGCCGCAGTCCCGGACCGCAAATACTTTTTCGATATTCGACCAGGACCGGCCTTCGCTCAAAAGCATGACGAAGATCGCATGCTTTTTTAGCTTCGGCACGGCAAGAAGGGAAAAATGCAGATAACATCCGAGATGGTACGCGAACTCCGCGAGAAGACAGGCGCGGGGATGATGGACTGCAAGAAGGCCCTCGCGGAAGCGGGCGGCGCCATGGAAGAGGCTATCGACAACCTTCGCAAGAAAGGGCTCGCCGCCGCGGCGAAAAAAGCCTCCCGCATCGCGTCTGAAGGAACGGTCGCCGCGTCCGTCGACGACACCGCCGGGGCGCTCGTGGAGGTCAACTGCGAGACGGATTTCGTGGCGAAGACCGACGATTTCCAGGGGTTCGTACGGGAAGTCGCGGCGCTGGTCCACAAGAAGGCCCCTCGTGACGTGGATGCTGCACTGACCCTTCCAGCGGGGAGCGTCCCGCTTTCAGACATGCTGACGGAGCGGGTGGCCAAGATCGGTGAGAAGATCTCGTTCCGCCGGTTCGCCAGGTTTGCCCTTCCCGGCGGCGTGCCCGGCGTGGTCGTCCCTTACATCCACGCGGGCGGAAAGATCGGCGTGCTCGTGGAGCTGCACGGCGCCGGGGCGGAGAACGCCGATTTCGCGGCGCTCGCCAAGGACCTTGCGATGCAGGTCGCGGCGGCCAACCCGACCTACGTATCCCGGGAAAACGTCCCGGTCGACGTGATCGAACGGGAGAAGGCCATCTACCGGGAGCAGGCGCTGGCGGCCGGCAAGCCGGAGAAGATACTGGACAAGATAGCGACCGGGAAGCTGGAAAAATACTACGGCGATTTCTGCCTCGTCGAGCAGGCGTTCATAAAGGACCCCGACCGCAAGGTGGGGGACCTGCTGAAAGCGATGTCTTCGAAGACCGGCGCCGCGGTCAAGGTGGCCGGTTTCGCGCGGTTCCAGGTGGGCGAGGGGTTGGAGAAGAGGTCGGACGATCTGGCAGCAGAGGTGGCGAAACAGCTTAACCGGGGTTGAGCGATCTGAACGTCCCTGGAGGGGCCGTGGCAAAGCCGGTCTACCGCAGGATCCTGCTGAAGCTGTCGGGGGAGGCCCTGATGGGCAGGCAGGAATACGGGATCGACCCCGGGGTGCTCTCCGACCTTTCCGCGGAAGTTCGGGCGGTCACGAAGCTGGGCGTGCAGACTGCCCTGGTCGTCGGCGGCGGGAACATCTTCCGCGGCATACGAACCAGCAAGGAATACGGGATCGACCGCGCATCGGCCGATTACATGGGAATGCTGGCCACCGTCATCAACAGCCTGGCCCTGCAGGAGCGGCTCGAGCGTGACGGCGTGACGACGAGGGTCCTGTCCGCCATCGAAATGCGGGCGATAGCCGAGCCGTACATACGGCGGCGCGCCTTGCGGCATCTGGAGAAGGGCAGGGTCGTCATCTTCGCGGCGGGAACGGGGAACCCGTACTTCACCACGGACACCGCAGCCGCGCTGAGGGCGATGGAGATCAACGCCGACGCGATCCTGAAGGCCACGAAGGTTGACGGCGTGTACGACAAGGACCCGATGATCCACAAGAAGGCAAGGAAGTTCCCGGAGCTGACCTACATCGAAGTCCTGCAAAAAAACCTCAAGGTGATGGACGCCACGGCCGTTTCCCTCTGCATGGACAACAGTCTCCCTATCGTCGTCTTCAACCTGACGAAGCGGGGGAACGTCGTCCGGGTGGTCAAGGGGGAAAAGATAGGGACCGTCGTCCACGGAGGCCGATGAATGGAGGCCCTGCTAAAAGACGCTTCCGGCAAAATGACCCGGAGCATCGACGCGTTCAAGAAGGATTTGGGGAAGGTCCGGACGGGGCGGGCTTCCTTCTCGCTGCTCGACGGAATCAAGGTGGACTACTACGGGACCTCGACGCCCCTGTCCCAGGTGGGTACGCTTTCGGTGCCTGAAAGCCGACTGATCACCGTGACTCCCTGGGACGCCAAGATGATCGGTCCGATCGAAAAGGCGATCCAGGCCGGCGGGCTGGGCCTGAACCCTTCCAGCGACGGCAAGGTGGTACGGATCCCCATTCCGCCGCTCACCGAGGAACGGCGCAAAGAGCTGGTCAAACTGGTGAAGAAGATGGCCGAGGACGCACGGGTGGCGGTGCGCAACATACGCCGCGAGGCGATCGAGAGAATCAAGGAGAAGGAAAAGAAGAAGGAGATCTCCGAGGACGCGATGAAGCGCGGTCAGGAGCGGGCACAGAAGGAGACCGACGCCTTCATCAAGAAAATAGACGAGATCGTGAAAGCGAAGGAGCAAGAAATCATGGAAGTATAAAAAAGTCAAAAACAGGGACGTTCTTAAAAACTCGCGGGAAAACTATCAACCGAGTTTTTAAGAACGTCCCTGTTTTTGATCCTGGTTTTATGCTTCCGTGTCATCCGCGTATACCGCAGAAGAAAGAGGAGGAAAAAGTCATGGCCGTAAAGATCACCGATGAATGCACAGCTTGCGGAGCCTGCATGGAGACCTGCCCCACCGGGTCGATCGAGGAAGGCGAAAAGTACAAGATAAACGACACCTGCTCGGAGTGCCTGGCCTGCGTCGACGCCTGCCCGACCGGAGCCATCTTACAGGAAAGCTGATACGCTCCCGGGGAAACGAGACCTATAGCAATATGCCAAGCGGCGGAACCGATGCGGCCGCGCTTCCACGGCACGTCGCAATCATCATGGATGGAAACGGCCGGTGGGCGAGGCAGCGGAATCTTCCGCGCGTGGAAGGTCACCGGATGGGGATCCGCTCGGTCCGCGCGGTAGTGGAATGCGCGCGGGAGCTCGGCATCCCGTACCTGACGCTGTACGCCTTCTCCGTCGAGAACTGGGGAAGGCCCGCAACGGAGATAACCACACTGATGAGCCTGCTCCGGGAGTTCCTGCTGAAGGAGCTCCCGGAGCTCATACGCCAACGCATACGCCTGAACGTCATCGGCGAGCCGGAGAAACTCCCTGCGGCCGTGCGCGAGGTCCTGGGGAGGACGCTGTCGGCTACGGCAGGCTACACGGAGATGACGCTCACCCTGGCCCTTTCCTACGCAGGCAGGCACGAGATCCTCCGCGCCGCGAGGCGGCTGGCCGAGGACGCGGCGAAGGGAAGGATCTCCCTGGAAAAAATCACCGAAAGCGGGTTCGCGGAGCGCCTGGACACCGCCGGAATGCCGGATCCCGACCTCGTCATACGCACGAGCGGCGAGCTGCGGATCAGCAATTTCCTTCTCTGGCAGGCGGCGTATTCGGAATTCGTTTTTACCGACGTTCTCTGGCCCGATTTCGGGAAGGCGGAATTCCTCCAGGCGCTCGACGAATATTCCCGCCGTCACAGGCGGTTCGGGCTGACGGAGGAACAAGCGGAACCTCCGTCCGGCGGGCTGTCGTAGTGCTCTGGAAGAGGGTCGCCACCGCCGCCGTTCTCGTCCCGGTGCTTGTCGCCGCCGTCCTGTACGGAAAGGGGTGGCCTTTCTCCATTCTTGTACTGGCCGCCGCCTTGCTGTGCGCCGAGGAATATTACCGGATGTTTTTCCCTTCTTCACGGGACCGCTGGACGGGCGTCCTGGCGGTATTTCTCGCCTGCGCCTCCGGCTCCATCCTTCCGTTCCCCGCTTCTCTCTCCGGGCTTCTCCTGTGCGTCGCAGCGGCGGCGTTCCATTTCCTTCCCGCCGCCGGGACCCTGGAAGAGAAGGCGCGCCGGGCGGCGTTCTCCGTTTTGGGCGTGGTGTACATCGGCGGTTTCCTTTCGACATGGCCCCGGACGATCCTCCTCCCCGGAGGCGGTCAATGGGTCCTCTTCGGGATCGGCTCAGTGGCCGCAGGCGACACGCTCGCCTATTTCGTCGGGCGGGCCTTCGGAAAGAGGCCTCTCGCTCCCACGGTTTCCCCGAAAAAGACGGTGGAAGGAGCCGCGGGAGGCCTCGCCGCCAGCATGATCTTCGGCGGAGCGTATGCGGCGTACTTTCTTCCCGATGTGCCGTCATGGTTCTCTCTTGCGGCCTCCGCGGCAGTCGGAATCGCAGGCCAGTGCGGCGACCTTTTCGAATCGATGCTGAAGAGGGCGGCGGACGTCAAGGACAGCGGCGGCTTGCTCCCGGGGCACGGCGGGCTCCTCGACCGGGTGGACGGGATCATCGCGGCGGGACCAGTCCTCCATCTGCTGGCTGTTGCCTGCAATTACCCGATGGGAGGCTCCTGAAATGGGAGCCCCGGCAGGCGTAGCCATACTGGGTTCCACCGGATCCGTGGGGCGAAGCGCTCTTGAAGTGATCGGACGGTTTCCGGAAAGGTTCCGGGTCACCGCGCTTTGTGCAGGAAAGAATGCGAAGCTGCTGGGTGAACAGGCACGGCGCTTCCGCCCCTCGCTCGTCTGCCTCTCCGAGGAAGTCACTGCGGGCAGGCTCGGGGACCTTCCACGCGGGACCCGTGCGGTCTTCGGCGAGCAGGGGATGAGCGAAGCTGTATGCTCGGACGGCGCAGGCATCGTTCTGGCCGCGGCGTCGGGGGTTTCCTCCATCCGGCCGGTGATCGCCGCTGCGCGGAAGGGGAAGCGGATCGCCCTGGCCAACAAGGAGCTCCTGGTGATGGCGGGGGAATTCCTGATTGCCGCCGCGAGAAAAGGGAAGGCCGAGATCCTGCCTGTGGACAGCGAGCATTCGGCGGTGCACCAGGCGATCTCGGGGCATAGGCGTGAGGACATCCGGCGGATCCTGCTCACCGCATCCGGCGGCCCGTTCAGGAACCACACGGTGCGAAGGATGCGGACTGCGACGGTATCGGAAGCGCTCGGCCACCCGGTCTGGCGGATGGGCAACAAGATAACCATCGACTCCGCCACCCTTATGAACAAAGGGCTGGAGGTTATCGAGGCGACCTGGCTCTTCGGGCTTCCCCCCTCGCGGATCGACGTGTTGATCCATCCGCAGTCGATCGTGCATTCCATGGTGGAGTACCGCGACGGCAGCCTTATCGCGCAGTTGGGGATTCCCGACATGCGGATCCCGATAGGGTACGCGCTATCCTACCCGGAGAGGCTTCCCCTGGAACTGCCGAGATTCAAGCCGCATCGAATGGACGGATGGACCTTCGAGCCGCCGGATTTACGGAGATTTCCGGCACTTTCGCTCGCTTACGCCGTGGCTGAAGCGGGGGGAACGGCCCCCGCCGCGATGAGCGCGGCGAACGAGGTGGCGGTCGGAGCGTTTCTTGCCGGGCGGATACGGTTTACCGATATCGTGCAAATCGTCCGTACCCTTATGGATGGATGGCGGAGGGGACGTCGTCCGGTTACACTGAAAGATGTCCTGCGCGCCGACCATGACGCGAGGGAGGAGACCGGGCGATTGATTTCCCGGAAAAGGGGCTAAAGGAACTGATGGATATCCTATCTTACGCATCGCAGTATCTTACGACCCCCGCGGCGTTCATCCTGGTGCTGGGGATTCTCATATTCGTGCACGAATTCGGGCATTTCATCGTCGCGCGAAAACTCGGCGTCGGCGTCACCAAATTTTCCTTCGGATTCGGCCCGAAGCTGTTCGGCGTGACGAGGGGAGAGACGGAGTACCTGGTATCGGCGATCCCGCTCGGCGGATACGTGAAGCTCGTCGGAGAAACCGACGGCGACAAGGTTCCCGAGGAATTGCGGAAGCGGTCTTTCTTCCATAAGCCGATCGGGGTGAAGATGGCGGTCGTCGCCGCCGGTCCGTTGGGGAACCTCCTTTTCGCGGTACTGGTATTCTGGATCGTGTTCCTTGGCGGAGTGCCGACGCTTACCCCGAAAATCGGGAGCGTGGTGGCCGATTCGCCCGCGGCACAGGCGGGTCTTGCGGGCGGTGACGTCGTCGTGCGGATCAACGGGGAAAACGTCGCCACATGGGAAGATCTTGCCGTGCGGATACGGAAGTCCGGGGCGGGAAAGGAGATGACCCTTACGGTCCGTCGGGACGGGAAAGAGTTCGACGTATCGGTCTCCCCCGAGATCAAGGAAGGGAAGAGCATCTTCGGGGAAAAGGTGCTGGAGCCGAGGATCGGCATCGTCGCGGGGCAGGAGATAGTCAAGCGGAAGCTCGGTCCGGTACAGGCGCTGTTCCGGGCGGGCAGCGAGACCGGCAAGCTGATCGAACTGACCGCCATGACGGTCGTGAAGCTCGTGACGCGCGTCCTGCCGTCGGAAGCGCTCGGGGGGCCGATTCTTATCGCCCAGCTTGCAGGCGACCAGGCGAGGCAGGGCATTTCGCCTTTCGTCTATTTCCTGGGGCTTCTGAGCGTGAACCTGGGGATACTGAACCTTCTTCCGATTCCGATCCTCGACGGCGGGCACCTGCTCTTCTTCTCGATCGAAGCTCTCCGCCGCAAGCCGCTTTCCCCCGAGGCGCGCGCCATGGCGCAACAGGTGGGGTTGGCCATCATCCTCATGCTCACGGCTCTGGTCTTCTACAACGACATCGCGCGCATCATCTCCAGGTAAGGACGTTCCGGAGCGCGATTTGGCCGGAGCATCCCGGTTTTTGATCCTCGCCCTCGAGACGGCGACGCCGTGCGGCAGCGTCGCGCTCGTTTCCGGAGATATCGTTCTCGCGAATGCCAGGCTCCCCGAGGGACGACAGGCATCCGGGACGATCATTCCCGCATTCGATGGACTATTCCGGGACGCCCGCGCGGCGGCGGTCGATGTGACCCACGTTGCAGTGTCTGCGGGACCCGGCTCCTTCACCGGTTTAAGGGTCGGGATGGCCGCCGCCAAGGGTTTCTGCTACGGCATCGAGGCGCGGATCATCCCGGTGCCGACGCTCCACGCGCTGGCGCTGCGCTTCCCGTTTACCGGCGGAACGGTGTGCCCGGTCCTTGACGCGAAAAAGAACGAAGTCTATTCCGCCCTGTTCCGCTGGGATGACGGAGAGTGCAGGCGGATACAATCCGACATCGCCGTAGCGCCGGAATCCCTGCCGGACCGCCTGCCCGGCGGCAAGGTTTTCTTTTGCGGCGACGGAGCGTTTTCGTTCCGGGCGTTCTTCGTGGAACGTCTCGGGGACCGGGCGGTTTTCCCACCCGACGGGAATGGCCGTCCCGATGCGTCGAGCGTGGGAATCCTGGCCTCCCGGCTCCTTCTCGAAGGGGCGGAGGCGGACGTTCGGACCCTTGTCCCCGCCTACCTCCGTTCCCCGGAGGCGGAAGTCAAGCGCCGGGGGTAGCATCCATTCCCGTTGCCAGGCAGAGGCGAATGCGGGCACATACAGGCGTCTCAATTGACAATTTTAACGCCTTTGATAGACTGAAAAACCATCTCAAACCCGGAGGTCCCGATGGGACAGAGCCAGGAAGCCAGAATGGCGGCTCTTCTCGAAACCAATCCGGAATTCAAGAACCTGGTCCACGAACACCGGATGCTCGACGATAAACTGAAGGAACTCGACCGGAAGGTCTACCTGACGCCCGACGAGGAAATGGAACGGAAGCGTCTGCAGAAACTGAAGCTGGCCAAAAAGGATCAGATCGCCAAGATTCTTACCGGCCAATAGGCGGACCCGCCGGAAGACCGTTTTCATCCGGAACCGTACGACCCTTGAGCGGGGTTCCCCCACGAGGGGCTTTTTTTATTTCGGGAAAGGCGGCTTGAAAAAAGTATGCGAAGCGACCGAACGAAAAAGGGATTGGAGCGGATGCCGCACCGCGCGCTCTACTGCGCATCGGGGGTGCCGCAGGCCGCGATGGGGAAACCGTTCATCGGCGTGGCGACTTCGTTCACCGACCTCGTGCCGGGCCACGTGGGGATGCGCAGCCTGGAGCGTGTCGTGGAAAACGGCGTCCACGCCGCCGGGGGGTACCCTTTCCTGTTCGGCGTTCCGGCGGTGTGCGACGGGATCGCCATGGGGCACAGGGGCATGCACTATTCCCTGCCTCTTCGCGAATTGATCGCGGACATGGTCGAGTCGGTCGCCGAGGCCCACGCGCTCGACGGCCTGGTGCTGCTGACCAACTGCGACAAGATCACACCGGGAATGCTGATGGCCGCCGCGCGGCTCGACATCCCCTGCATCGTGCTGACCGCGGGCCCGATGCTTTCCGGGCGGTTGGGGGACCGGCGCCTGTCTCTCGTGAGCGACACCTTCGAGGCTGTGGGGCGCTTCCAGCGCGGCGAGATCGACGCTGCAACGCTGCGCCGCCTCGAGGCGGAGGCGTGCCCCGGCGAAGGCTCCTGCCAGGGGCTCTACACCGCGAACACCATGGCCTGCCTTACGGAAACGCTCGGGATGTCCCTTCCCGGCTGCGCGACGGCGCTCGCCGGGATGTCCAAGAAGCGCCACATCGGCTACGCGACGGGTCAGAGGATCGTGGAACTCGTCCGCAAGGGGATCAACCCCCGGCGGATCCTGACCCGCGCCTCTTTCGAGAACGCAGTCCGGGTGGACATGGCGTTGGGAGGCTCATCCAACTCCGTACTCCACCTTCTGGCGATCGCGCACGAGGCGAATGTGGAGCTTCCGCTCGATGATTTCGACCGGCTGTCGAGGGAGACCCCCCAGCTCACGACGGTCACGCCCGCGGGGCCGCACATGATGGAGGACGTGGAATTCTCCGGCGGGATCCCGGCGGTGCTGAACCGGCTCCTGCCGATGCTTAAGAAAAACCCGACGGTGTCGGGGGAGGACATCACCTCGATCGCACGGCGCGGAAAGGTGCTGAACGACGGAATCATCCGGCGGCTCGAAGCACCGGTTAGGCAAGAGGGCGGGATCGCCATCCTGAGAGGGAACCTCGCCCCCGGCGGCGCGGTCGTCAAGCAGTCCGGGGTCGATCCCTCGATGTTCAGGTTCCGCGGGAAGGCGAAGGCGTTCGACTCGGAAGATGCCGCAATGGCCGCGATCATGGCCGGCAAGATCCGGCCGGGCATGGTCGTCGTCATACGGTACGAAGGCCCGAAAGGCGGGCCGGGGATGCGCGAGATGCTCTCGCCGACTTCCGCGATCATGGGAATGGGGCTCGGGACGAAGGTGGCGCTCATCACCGACGGGCGCTTCTCCGGCGGGACGCACGGGCCGTGCATAGGCCATATATCCCCCGAGGCGATGGAGTGCGGTCCGATCGGGCTCGTCCGGGACGGGGACGAAATCGTCCTGGACATACCGAAGAGAAAACTGACGCTCGATGTTCCTGCATCGGAGCTGGCCCGCCGCCGGAAGGCGTGGAAGGCGCCGGCGCCAAAGATCCTGGCGGGATACCTGTCTCGTTACGCGAAGCTGGTGCGCTCTGCCGGCACCGGCGCGGTCATATCATAAGGAACGTCCCGGGAGAGGACTCGGCAGGGCCGTAAAAGGAACGCAGTCCACGACCGGGGTGGACCAATCGCAAGGGGATGGCAGGACTGTCCCTGTTTTCCCGGATGGAGGTGAAAAGCCGTGAAGATGAGCGGAGCGGAAATATTCGTAAAGGCGCTGGCCGACCTCGGCGTCGACGTGGTGTTCGGATATCCCGGCGGCGCGGTCCTGCACATCTACGACGAGCTGTTCAAGAACACGAAAGTGCGGCATCTCCTGACGCGGCACGAGCAGGGAGCCGTCCACATGGCGGACGGGTTCGCGCGGGCCTCGGGCAGGACCGGCGTCGCCCTGGTGACCTCCGGCCCCGGCGCGACGAACACCGTTACCGGCATCGCCACGGCGAACATGGACTCTATCCCCATCGTCGTGTTCAGCGGGCAGGTGCCCACGCTCATGATCGGGAACGACGCGTTCCAGGAGGCCGACATCGTCGGCATCACCCGTCCGTGCACGAAGCACAATTACCTGGTCAAGGAGACGAAGGACCTGGCACGCATCATGAAAGAGGCGTTCTACCTGGCATCGACCGGAAGGCCCGGGCCGGTGCTGGTCGACATGCCTAAGGACGTGCTCATGAGCACGGCCGAATACGTCCTTCCGAAGGAAGTCAGCGTGCGCGGCTACCATCCGAACTACGAAGGGCACCCGAAGCAGGTGGAAAGCGCCATCCGGGCCCTTTTGGAGAAGGAGCGCCCGGTCCTCTACGTGGGGGGCGGGATCATACTATCGAGCGCCGCCTCCCTGCTCACGGATTTCGCGCGCATCCTCGGCATCCCCGTAACGCCGACGCTGATGGGAATGGGGGCCTTCCCCGGCACCGACCCGCTGTACATGGGGATGCTCGGCATGCATGGCACCTACCAGGCGAACATGGCGATATCGCACAGCGACATGATCGTGGCGCTGGGTGCGCGCTTCGACGACCGGGTGACGGGAAAGGTCGACGAGTTCGCCCCGCATGCCAAGATCATCCACGTCGACATCGACCCGACGTCGATCCAGAAGAACGTGCCGGTCGACATCCCCATCGTGGGGGACCTTAAAGACGTTCTCAAGAAAATGATAAAGCTCGTCAAGGGCACGAAGGAAGCGGCGGCGTACAGGGAAAAGATCGCCCCCTGGCGGGAGCAGGTCAGGAAGTGGGCCACCACCCACCCCTTGAGCTACAAGAAGACGAAGGGGAAGATCAAGCCCCAGTACGTCGTCGAGCAGGTATATGAGCTCACGAAAGGGAATGCGATCGTAGCGACCGAGGTCGGTCAGAATCAAATGTGGGCCGCGCAGTTCTACAAGTACGACAGGCCTCGGACGTTTCTCTCCTCGGGCGGGCTGGGTACGATGGGGTACGGGTTCCCCGCCGCGATCGGAGCCCAGGTGGCGATGCCGGGGAAACTCGTGGTCGACATCGCCGGGGACGGCAGCATCCAGATGAACATCCAGGAACTGGCGACGGCGGTCCAGTACCGGCAGCCGGTGAAGGTGGTGATCCTGAACAACGGGGTGCTGGGGATGGTCCGCCAATGGCAGGAGCTCTTCTTCCAGGGAAAGTATTCGCAGACGTGCCTGCCTCAGATCCCCGATTTCGTGAAGCTGGCCGAGGCGTACGGCGCGAAAGGGTTCCGCGCGACCCGCACGGAGGACGTGGCGGGGGTCCTCAAGAAAGGCTTCGAAGCCGACGGGCCGGTGTTCATCGACATCGCCTGCGACCCGAACGAGATGGTCTACCCGATGGTGCCCGCGGGGGCGCCGCTTACGAAGATGCTGCTGGTCTGACGGACCTTCGACAGGCCGTCAAGGAGAGCCGCCGATGCGCCACACCATTTCAGTGCTCGTCGAGAACGAATTCGGGGTTTTGAGCCGCGTCTCGGGCCTCTTTTCCGGCCGCGGTTTCAACATCGAATCCCTCTCGGTCGCCGAGACGGTGGATCCTTCCGTTTCGCGGATGACCATCGTAACCAGCGGCAACGACCAGATCATCGAGCAGATCCTGAAGCAGCTGAACAAGCTCATCTCGGTCATCAAGGTCGTCGACCTCACGGGAGCCGATACGGTGGACCGGGAGCTCGTCCTTATCAAGGTAAACGCCGACCCGGAGACGAAGACCGAGGTTCTGCGGCTCGTGGACATATTCCGGGCGAAGATCGTGGACGTCGCGCCCCGGTGCTACACGGTCGAGATGACCGGAGACGAGGCCAAGGTAAAGGCATTCCTCCAGCTTCTCCGGCCGGTCGGCATCAAGGAGGTCGTTCGCACCGGGCTGGTGTCGATCGCACGGGGCATGTAACGAAATGCAGCGGAGATCCGCCCGGAACGGACGGATTCCATCACGAAGATGCGAGGGGAGGGGAGAACCATGGTGAAGATACTGCGGGAGAAGGACGCAAAGCTCGCCACGCTCAAGAGGAAGACTATAGCGATCCTCGGGTACGGCAGCCAGGGGCACGCCCACGCGAACAACCTGAAGGAAAGCGGGATGAACGTGATAGTCGGAGAGCTGCCGGGAAGCCCCGCTTCGAAGAAGGCGGAGGATGCCGGGTTCGAGGTGCTCGACGCGTCGTCGGCCGTCGCGAAGGCGGACGTGGTCTGCATGCTTCTCCCCGATGAACTTCAGGGGCGGATCTACCGGGACTCGGTCGGGCCGAATCTGAAAAAAGGGGCGTTTCTCCTGTTCGCCCACGGCTTCAACATCCATTTCGGGCAGATCGTGCCCGGGGACGACATAAATGTAATCATGGTTGCGCCGAAGGGACCCGGCCACCTCGTCAGGTCGCAGTACCTGAAAGGTGAAGGAGTGCCGGCTCTCATCGCCTTGCATCAGGATCCCTCACGGAAGAGCAAGGAAGTCGCGCTTGCCTACGCGGCGGGGATCGGCGCCGCGCGCGCGGGGGTGATAGAGACGACCTTCCGCGAGGAGACGGAGACGGACCTGTTCGGAGAGCAGGCTGTCCTCTGCGGCGGCGTCACCGCGCTGGTCCTGGCGGGGTATGAAACGCTCGTCGAGGCGGGTTATGCGCCGGAGATGGCGTACTTCGAATGCCTGCATGAATTGAAACTCATCGTGGACCTGATCTACGAGGGCGGGATCTCCACGATGCGGTATTCGATCAGCAACACGGCTCAGTACGGCGACCTGACGCGCGGCCCGCGGGTCATAACGGATGAGACCCGGAAGGAAATGAAGCGGATGCTGGAAGAGGTCCGGAACGGTTCCTTCGCCCGCGAGTGGATGCTTGAGAACCAGGCCAACCGTCCCATGTTCAACGCGCTCACGAAACGGGGAGAAGAGCACCCGATCGAGGAGGTCGGGCGACGGCTCCGCGCCCTGATGCCGTGGATCGCGAAGGGACGGCTGGTTGACAAGTCGAAGAACTGATCCCGCTCCGGAGGCTGGCGGGCAGCGGGAAGGAAGCGCATTGATCGCCCCGGAAGGCATACCTTTCGTTCTGGGCGCGGCGGGTGTTACTGCGGCGCTGTTTTTCGTGTGGCCGAAGAGCGTTCCGCTTGCGGCGGTCGCGCTGGTACTGACCGCCTTCATGGCGTGGTTCTTCCGGGATCCGGAACGGGTCCCTCCGCCCGAGCCGGGCGCTGTAATATCCCCGGCGGACGGGAAGATCGTCTTCTGCGGGGATTTTCCGCCGGGCCGATATTCCGCGGAACCGGTGAAGATGGTGAGCGTGTTCATGTCGGTGTTCGACGTCCATGTCAACCGCGCGCCGGTCTCGGGAAAAGTGGCGTCGGTGCTGTATAACCCGGGGAAATTCCTCGTGGCGAGCGTGGACAAGGCGTCGCTGGAAAACGAGCAGAACGGCGTGGCCCTGGAAACCGCGGAGGGCCACCGTGTCACGTACGTGCAGATCGCCGGGTTGATAGCCAGGCGAATCGTGTGTTACCTGTCGCAAGGAGATATAGTAATGAAGGGTCAGCGCGTGGGGATGATCAGGTTCGGTTCGCGCGTGGACGTTCTGCTGCCCGCCTCCGCGGTCCTGCGAGTCAAGGCGGGGGACCGGGTCCGGGCGGGAGAAAGCATCGTGGGGGTGATTCCATGAGGAAAAGGATCCGCAGGGAGCAGGGGATCGGCAAGGGGATCTACGTTCTTCCCAACCTGATCACGTCGGGGTCCCTCTTCGCGGGCTTCTACTCGATCGCGTCCACCTACAACGGCCAGTTCGAGAAGGCGGCCATGGCGATCATCGCGGGGGTGGTGCTCGACGGGCTGGACGGCCGGGTGGCGCGGATGACCCGCACCACCACGAAGTTCGGCGTGGAGTACGACTCGCTGGCGGACCTCGTTTCGTTCGGCGTGGCGCCCGCGTTCCTTGTCTACGGATGGGCGCTGTCGCAGTTCGGCCGGTGGGGGTGGCTCGCGGCGTTCCTTTACCTCATCTGCGGCGCGCTCCGGCTGGCGCGGTTCAACGTCCAGGTGAATACCGTCGAGAAGGGGAAGTTCAACGGGCTGCCGATTCCGGCGGCCGCCACTTTCGTCTCGTCGATCATACTTCTTTTCTACTATCTCGACGGATCGGGGAGCCTCAAGCACCTCGCGCTGCTGCTTGCCATATACATACTTGCCTTCCTGATGGTGAGCACGGTCAAGTACAACAGCTTCAAGGACCTCGAGGCGTTCAGGCGGCGGCCGTTCAACACGCTCGTGGTCTTCATATTCCTTGCGCTCCTGCTGGCGGCGGAGCCTCAGGTGATGATATTCATCTTCACGGCGGGATACGTCATATCGGGGCCGATCGGCGAGCTGTTCGCCTTCGTCCGGCGCCGGCGGGGGAAATTACCGGAAAGCGAGAAACGCGCGGATGGGCATGACGCTTACAGAGAAAATCCTCGCTAAGCATGCGGGGAAAGACCGGGTGGAGCCCGGGGAACTCATACTGGCCAAGGTAGATCTCGCACTCGGCAACGACGTTACGAGCCCCATCGCGATCGACGCGGTACGTAAGATGGGGGTCCGCGAGGTGTTCGACAGGGAAAGGATCGCCCTGGTCCCGGACCACTTCGCCCCGAACAAGGACATAAAGTCCGCCGGGCAGATGAAGATGATGCGGGAGTTCGCCCGCGAATACGGCATCGTCAACTACTTCGAGGTCGGCCGCATGGGGATCGAGCACGTCCTGCTTCCGGACGAGGGGCTCGTCGTTCCCGGGGACCTCGTGATCGGCGCCGACAGCCACACCTGCACCTACGGCGCCCTGTGCGCCTTTTCAACCGGCGTCGGAAGCACCGACCTGGCCGCGGCGATGATCTCGGGCGAGGTGTGGCTCAAGGTTCCCGACGCCCTGCGCATAGTCCTCACCGGCAAGCCGGGGAAGTGGGTGGAGGGGAAGGACGTCATCCTCCACATCATCGGAAAGATCGGCGTGGACGGCGCGCTCTACCAGTCGATGGAGTACGCCGGAGACGGGCTCGCCCATCTTCCCATGGCGTGGCGGTTCACGGTATCCAACATGGCGATAGAAGCGGGCGCCAAGAACGGGATCTTCCCGTTCGACGCCGCGACCCGCGCCTACGCGGAAGCGCGCGCGAAACGGAAGTTCGAGGTCGTCGAGGCCGACCGGGAGGCGAAATACGCCGCCGGGATGTCTGTGGACCTTTCGTCGCTCGAACCGCAGGTGGCCTTCCCGCACCTGCCGGAGAACACGAGGCCCCTTTCGCAGGTGGGCAACGTGCCTGTGGACCAGGTGGTCGTGGGCTCCTGCACCAACGGCAGGATCGAGGACCTGCGAAGCGCGGCCGCCGTGCTGCGGGGGCGCAAGGTGCACGACGGCGTGCGGATGCTCATCTTCCCCGCCACGCAGGAGATCTACCTCCAGGCGATGCGGGAAGGGCTGATGGAGGTCTTCGTCACGGCGGGCGCCGCGTTCTCCACCCCCACGTGCGGGCCCTGCCTGGGCGGACACATGGGAGTGCTCGCCAAAGGGGAGCGGGCGATCGCCACGACCAACCGCAACTTCGTCGGCCGCATGGGACACCCGGAGAGCGAGGTCTACCTCGCAAATCCCGCCGTCGCGGCGGCCTCGGCCGTCCTCGGCCGCATCGCGAGCCCGGCCGAATTGGGACTTTAACGGAAAGGCCGGGCGAAGCCCACCGTAGCTGCATCATCTTCCAACACGCACCACTTACAAACGGAATGGGGGAAAAACAGACGTGATCCTGAAAGGGCGTGCATGGAAGTACGGCGACGACGTCGACACCGACGTCATCATCCCCGCGCGGTACCTCAACACGAGCGACCCGGCGGAGCTGGCTAAGCACTGCATGGAGGACATCGACCCGGAGTACGCGTCGAAGGTTTCCCCCGGCGACTTCATCGTGGCCGGAAAGAACTTCGGCTGCGGCTCGTCGCGGGAGCATGCTCCGATCTCCATAAAGGCGTCCGGGGCAAGCGCGGTTATCGCCAGGTCCTTCGCCCGGATCTTCTACCGAAACTCCTTCAACATGGGGCTGCCGATCTTCGAGGCCCCGCAGGCGGTCGACGAGATCGGGAAGGGCGACATCCTTTCCGTGGACATGGAGAAGGGCATCCTGCGAAACGAGACGAACAAGAAGGAGTACCGGATAGTTCCCGTCCCCCCGTTCATGCAGGAACTGGTAGCCGCGGGTGGGCTGCTCAATTACGTGTCGGCCCGCCGAAAGGGGAAGTAAGCCGATGCCCAATATCTGCGTGTTTCCCGGCGACGGGATAGGCCCCGAGGTCGTGCGTGAAGCGCTTTCGGTCCTGGCGACGATAGAGGAGATATCGGGCCGCCGCCGGTTCGAAACGGAAGAGGAGCTGTTGGGCGGGGCCTCTTACGACGTCCACAAGGTCCCGATGACCGATAAGGCGATGTCGCTGGCGAAGTCGGCGGACGCGGTGCTGCTCGGAGCCGTCGGAGGCCCGAAGTGGGACACGCTGCCGTTCGAGGTGCGGCCCGAGAGGGCGCTTCTGGGCTTGAGGAAAAACCTGGGGCTTTTCGCGAATCTCCGCCCGGCGAAGGTTTACACCCCGTTGCTGGACGCGTCACCCCTCCGCCGGGAGCTCGTGGAGGGGATCGACATCATGGTCGTGCGGGAGCTGACGGGAGGAATCTACTTCGGCGAGCCGCGCGGCGTCCGGATAGTGAACGGCGTCGAGACGGGAATCAATACGGAGATATACACCCGGCCGGAGATCGAGCGGGTCGCCCGCGTCGCCTTCGAACTGGCGAGAAAACGGAACCGCAAGGTGATGTCGGTCGACAAGTCCAACGTGCTGGAGGCCACGGAGCTGTGGCGCAGGATCGTGACCGAGGTTCACGGCCGCGAATACGGCGACGTGGAGCTTTCCCACATGCTGGTGGACAACTGCGCTATGCAGCTTATCCGCTGGCCGAAGCAATTCGACGTCATCGTCACGACGAACCTCTTCGGCGACATCCTGACCGACGAGGCGTCGATGATCACCGGCTCCATCGGCATGCTTCCGTCGGCCTCGATAGGCGGGGACGTGGGGATGTACGAGCCGATCCACGGAAGCGCACCGGACATCGCGGGGAGGGGCGTGGCAAACCCCCTGGCGACGATACTTTCGATCGCGATGATGCTAAAGTATTCCTTCGATCTTCCCGGTGAGTCCCTTCTTATCGAGGATGCGGTGGAGCGGGTCCTCGCCGACGGATACCGCACCGGGGACATTTTCCGCGAGGGGCCGGGCGTGCGCCGCGTGGGGACGAAAGAAATGGGCGGGAAGGTTCGCGAGGAAATACGGAAACGGTCCTGAGGCGTAAGCATTCGGCAGCGCATTCTGGATAAACACAAGAGGAGAGGTGGAGCGATGAGCGCCAGGAGTTTCAACGTCGCGGTGGCCGGTGCGACCGGGGCCGTCGGTGAAGTGATGCTGCAAATTCTCGAGGAGCGGAAGTTCCCCGTGAAGAACATCCGCCTGCTCGCGTCCGAGCGTTCGGTCGGCAAAAGGCTCAAGTTCAAGGGGGAGCAGGTTCCGGTAGAATTGCTCCAAAAGACCGCCTTCAAGGGGATCGACATCGCCCTGTTTTCCGCAGGCGCATCCCGGAGCAAGGAATTCGCGGCGGCTGCATGGGAGTCGGGCGCGGTGGTGATCGACAACTCCTCCGCCTTCCGGATGGAGCCGGACATTCCGCTCGTGGTGCCGGAGATAAACCCCCACGCGATCGCGCAGTTCAGGAACCGCGGGATCATCGCCAACCCCAACTGCACCACCATCGTCGCGATCATGCCCCTGAAGCCCCTCCACGACTACGGAAGGCTCAAGAGGGTGGTGGCCTCCTCCTACCAGGCGACCTCCGGAGCCGGCGCCAAGGCAATGGCGGAGTTGATCACGCAGACGAAGTCCTTCGCGAAGGGCGAGAAGATGGAAGTGGCGGCCTTCAAGCACCAGATCGCCTTCAACGTCATCCCGCACATCGACGCATTCCTGGAGAACGGCTACACCAAGGAAGAGATGAAGATGACGAACGAGGGGCGGAAGATCATGGAGATCCCGAACCTTCGCGTAGCCTGCACCACGGTGAGGGTGCCGGTGCTCACCGCCCACTCGATCTCCATCAACGCCGAGTTCGAAAAGAAGATCACCCGCGAGAAGGCGCGCGAGCTGATCGCGAAGTTCCCCGGCTGCCAGGTTATGGACGATCCGGCGAACAACGTCTACCCCATGCCGCTCTTCTGCGCCGGGAAGGACGACTGCTACGTCGGACGCATCCGCGAGGACGTCAGCGCGGAGAACGCGCTCAACTTCTGGGTGTGCGGCGACCAGCTCCGGAAAGGGGCGGCCCTGAACGCCATCCAGATCGGGGAGCTGCTCGTGAAGAACCACCTGGTTCCCGCATAACCCGCATTTCTTACCAGGCTTCTGCTGCGGCTGCGGATACGGGCATGACTACTGCGTTGCACTCGGTCGGGCTCCTCGACGTAGTGTAAACTACGTCTCCGGGGCCCTCGGTCGCGCGCCTTGTATTGCTGCCAGGACGGCAGCATGCCGCGTAGGCCATGGATGGCCGGGAGCGGCCCACGCCCGTCTCCACCGCCTCGCGACGAACCCTGGTAAGAATTACGGGTTCAGCGGACAGGAACGAATCCAGCAAACGGTGGGGGAGCACAGGATGCGGCGGGTCAAGCTGACGCTGGCCTACGACGGTACCGCTTACCGCGGATTCCAGGTCCAACCCAACGGACCGACGATCCAGTCGGCGGCGGAGGATGCGCTTTCCCGGCTCCTGCAGGAACCTGTCAAGCTGCGCGCGGCGGGGCGGACCGACGCAGGCGTCCACGCGCGCGAGCAGACGGTCGATTTCGGCGATTCCGGGAAACGGTCTGTCGAAACGATCATGCGCGGAGGAAATGCCCTCCTCCCGCCCGACATACGTATCCTTGCCGCCTCGGAAGTTCCGGAATCGTTCAATGCCCGCCGCGATGCGAAGGAAAAAGAGTACCGGTATTTTCTTCACCTGCATCCCGTGGCGTCGCCGTTCTTTTCGCGCTACTCCTGGCACCTGGAAAAGCCGCTCGACCTGGCATCGATGCGGGAAGCGTTGTCTCACGCGACGGGGGAGCACGATTTTTCCGCCTTCCGCGGGCAGGGATGCACGGCGAAGACGACGGTCCGGACTATCTACCGGTCGGAATTGAGGGAGGAAATTCCGGCGCTCTTCTCGGTGTCCATCGCAGGCAGCGGCTTCCTCCGGCACATGGTCCGCAATCTCGTGGGCACGGTCGTGGACGCAGGAAAAGGGAAGATCCCGCCGGAACGGCTGCGGGACCTTCTCACATTGAAGGACCGTTCCGAGGCGGGCCCCACCGCCCCCGCCACGGGCCTCTTTCTCTGGTCGGTGCGCTATTAAGCCCAAAGGCCTCTTTCTGCCATTCGTTCCTTGCTATCTCCCTGCGCTTTGCCATAATGTGTGCATTCCCATCAGGGGCGATATCGTCATTGTGCTTGTCGACATTTTCATCGTGCCGGAAAACGGTGCTTATTCTGCTCTTCTTCTCGGCGTGTTATCTCTTCCTTTCGGGTTGTGGTGTGTCTCCCGACAGAAAAGCTTATGAAGAGGCGGTTTCCCTGATGTCGATGGAGAAAGCGAAACGATTCTTCGAGTTATACCCGGATAGCCGTTACGGCGACAGGCTCGCCGCCGAAATCGTCGAGTGGTGCAGGCAAGATGGCACCGGGGAATGCCGCCGGATGGCGCTGGAGGCGCTTCCGAAAGACCATCCGCGCCGCGTCGAGCTTGCGGACGTTAGTGAAAACGTTGACGGGAAACCTTTCGGGCGGTGATGCGCCGAAGGAAACAGTACAGCTAAAGGTAGGTGGAGGTTGAAGCGAATCGGTGAATCCCGGCGTTATGCCGGATTGACTATCGTGTTCCTGATCGTCGTCCTGTGCGGATGCGGGACCAAAATGGTCGTCATCCCACAGGTCGAATCGACGGCCAAGGCGGATTTCCGCATCTTGGGCAAGATCGAATATGAAGGTAGGCCGGACTATCTCCCGGCGACGGTTGCAGGGGACAATACCGCCGATGCCCGCCTGGTGATCAAATACACTTACAACTCTGCTTACGGCGACGACAGCATCAACCAGGCGGTGGCGCTGTTCAATCCCCTCACCGGGATCGGTTTCCCGATCGGCGGAAATACCTTCATCGTGGGGGGAACTCTCGAAGTCATCGTTGGACAAAAGGTCGTCAAGTCCTACACGTCGACCTGCGCCTTCGAGGTGACGAGGAATCTTTTCTACGAGGGGGACACGTATACGGAGTTGAGAAGGGAAGGACTGATGCAGATAAAGAAGAATATAGAAACCCAGATGTACCTCGACAGAAAATTTCTGACCGAACTGAAGATCCCCCGTTAAGCATGATTCCATTCCAAACGGTAAAGGAGGGTAGTATGCAGAATAACGGGAAATCACTGTTGCGGCTGTCGGTTGTTTTCTCCGCGATCTTGTTCTTATCCGCCTGCGCAACGCTCGGTCCCCCATTCCAAAAGGCCAACAAAGCCCCGGAAAAAATGGGATTGGTGTACTTCTATCGCCCAAGCGGTTTCGTCGGCGGCGCCGTTGCGTACGATATAAAAACAGCGGATAACAATGTCATCACCACGTTGCACAGCGGGGGATACTTCCCCTATTACTCGAATACGGGTGAAAACGAGTTCTGGGCGAGGACCGAGTCCAGGAGTTCAGTTACGCTCGATGTTAAACCCGGGGGGGTGTATTTCGTGAAAGGGACGGTCGGCGTCGGGTTTTTCGTGGGTCGTCCCCACCTGATCGTCGTACCGAACGAAATCGCTGAAAAGGAAATTGTCGAGTGCAAGCTGATCCCCCTTCCCGCAAAAGAGGAGGGAAAGGATTCGGCAAAGGAGAAATAATAGGGGGGGTGTCCCGTTGCAAGGCGCACGGCATAAACGCCGCGCGTATCACTTTCCCCTTGACGATGAACGCGGCGTGGGATTAAATATACCCTTTGATTTTCAAGGGGAAAGGTTTGCGCCGATGAAGAAGACGGAATATTTCACCAGGGACGAGGCAAACCAGGCCTGGTACGTGCTGGACGCCAGCGGCATGATCCTGGGGCGTCTCGCCACGAAGGTGGCCGAGGTCCTTCGCGGGAAAAACAAGACGAAGTTCACCCCCAACGCCGATATCGGCGATTTCGTCATCGTGGTCAACGCCGGGAAGATAAAACTGACCGGGAACAAGATGAAGGAAAAGGCCTACCACCATCACTCGGGTTATATGGGGGGGCTGAAGTCCACCACGCCCGAGAAAGTTCTTGCGTCGAAGAACCCGGAGAGGATCGTCGAATGGGCGGTTCGCGGTATGCTGCCCAAGACGCGCCTGGGAGACCGTCTCTTCACCAAGCTGAAAGTCTACGCAGGTCCCGAGCATCCCCACAAGGCCCAGCAGCCCAAGGCGCTGGCGGTCAACGAATAGGAGAGGATCGAAGCGATATGGCACAGGCAGCGAGAATGTACGCTACGGGCAAACGGAAGACCGCGATCGCGCGCGTCTACGTGAAGCAGGGGAGCGGGCGCATAAGCGTCAACGGCCGCGAATTCGAGAATTACTTCCCGGTGCTGGCGCTTCGCGCCGTCGCCGTCCAGCCGCTCGTGCTCACCGGCAAGCGGCAGTCCGTCGACGTTGAAGTCAACGTCTGCGGCGGGGGGCCCGCGGCCCAGGCCGAGTCGGTGAAGTTCGGGCTGGCGAAGGCGCTTCAGGCGGACAACCCCGAGCTTCGCACTGCGCTCAAGCGCGCCGGGTTCCTGACCCGGGACTCCCGGATCAAGGAGCGGAAGAAATACGGCCGCCCGGGGGCAAGGAAACGGTTCCAGTTCTCCAAGCGGTAATTTGCGAGGGGGATACCCACCCCGCCGATCGGTTCCCGAAGGGGAAGGCCGCTACCGCCGCCTTCCCCTCTTTTTTTTTAAGGAGATCGATATGAAGAAAGTGGCGATATTCGGTGCGACGGGATACACGGGATTCGAGCTTATCCGGCTCCTGTCGTCCCATCCGCGCGTGAAGATCACGGCGCTCACCTCGGAGCAATACTCCGCGCTGCCTGCCGACCAGGCGTTCCCGCCGTTCCGCGGGCGTTTGGCGGATGCGGCATTCGGCAAGATGGAAGAGATGCTTTCGGCCCGCTTCGATGCCGCTTTCCTTGCCCTCCCCCACACGGTGTCGGCATCCGTAGCGGAAAAGATAGCTGCAAGGGGGATCCCCGTGGTGGACCTCTCCGCGGACTTCCGTTTCCGGAGCATCCCGTTGTACGAGTCGGTCTACGGGGTGACCCACAAAAGTCCCGGTTTGAGCGCCAAGGCGGTGTACGGACTTCCCGAGGTGCACCGGGAGGCGCTTCGGAAGACGAGGCTCGCCGCCGTTCCCGGCTGTTTTCCCACGGCCGTCATCCTTGCGCTTTACCCGCTCCTCGCCGCGGGACTGGTCGAACTTAAAGGGATCGTTGCCGACTGCAAGACGGGAGTGTCCGGGGGGGGCAGAAGCCCTTCTCCCGGATTCCATTACCCGGAAGTCGAAGGCGGAGTCCGGCCGTACGGCCTGCCGAAGCACCGGCATAACCCCGAAATGGACCAGGAGCTGTCCCTTGCGGCGGGCGAAAAGTTGTCGATCACTTTCGTTCCGCACCTGATCCCGATGATCCGGGGGATCCTCGCGACCTGCTACGCCGTCCTTCGCCCGAAAGTCACCGAGGAGGCCGTGGCGGAGGCCTACCGCGAGAAGTACGCGAAGGAGCCGTTCGTGCGGCTCTGCCCGGAGGGCGTTCTGCCGTCGACCAAGGACGTCGCGGGGAGCAACCTCTGCGACATCGCGTTCCGTGCCGACGCGAAATCGGGAAGGGTCGTCGCGGTATCCGTCATCGACAACCTGGTGAAAGGCGCTTCCGGAGCGGCGGTCCAGTGCTTCAACCTTATGATGGGGTTCCCCGAGGATGAAGGGCTCCGCGGAGCGCCTCTTTTCCCATGACCGCTCCCGCGAAAGGAGTAGCCGTCGTCATCCCTGCGCGGTACGCCTCCGTCCGGCTGCCGGGGAAACCCCTGGCGCAGTTAGACGGTCGCCCGATGATATGGTATGTTTGGGAAAAGGCAAGGAAATCGCGGCTTGCGACCCGGGTGGTGGTCGCAACCGACGACGACCGCATAGCCGTGGCGGTCCGCGGGTTCGGGGGGGAGGCGGTGATGACGTCGCCCGCCTGCGCCTCGGGAACGGACCGCGTGGCGGAGACGGCGCGGGGCCTCGACGAGGAGATCGTCGTCAACCTCCAGGGCGACGAGCCCATGATGCATCCTTCCGTCATCGACGCGGTGGCCGCTCCCCTGATCCGGGATCCTTCCGTTTCGATGTCCACGGCAGCGCTTCCCGGATCGGACCCTGAGGAGTTTCTCCGGCCTTCCGTGGTGAAGGTGGTCGTCGATGCGCGCGGCGACGCGCTTTATTTTTCCCGGGCCCCCATCCCGCATTACCGCGATGCCGGGACCGGGCGGTACCGGAAGCACCTGGGCATCTACGGGTACCGGAAGGATTTCCTGTTCGCCGTGGCCTCCCTTTCGCCGACCTCGCTGGAGGAAGCGGAGCGGCTGGAGCAGCTCCGGGTGCTTCAGAACGGGTATAAAATCCGCGTCGTCGACGTGGAGCACGATTCCGTGGGCGTGGACACCCCCGAAGACTTGATGGCCGTGGAGGAGATGCTATGCGGGCGGAACGTACGGTAAAGCCGAAGTTCATCTTCGTCACGGGCGGGGTCGTCTCCTCTCTCGGAAAAGGGCTCGCCGCGGCGTCCATCGGGGCGCTCCTCGAAGCCAGGGGCTTGAGGATAACGATGCTCAAGCTCGATCCCTACATTAACGTCGACCCCGGCACGATGAATCCCTTCCAGCACGGCGAGGTGTTCGTGACCGACGACGGGGCCGAGACCGATCTCGACCTCGGCCACTACGAACGGTTCGTCTCGTCGAAGATGGCGAAGAAGAACAACTGCACGACCGGAAAAATCTACCACTCTGTGATCTCGAAGGAGCGGCGCGGCGACTACCTCGGCGGGACGGTCCAGGTCATCCCCCACATCACCGACGAGATCAAGCGGGTCATCTTCGCGGCGGCGAAAGGATACGATCTCGTGATCGTGGAGGTGGGCGGCACGGTCGGCGACATCGAGAGCCTGCCGTTCCTCGAGGCTATCCGGCAGGTGCGGACCGACCGCGGAAAGGAGAACACCCTCTATGTTCACGTCACGCTCGTCCCGTACATAGGGACCGCGGGAGAGCTGAAAACCAAGCCCACGCAGCACAGCGTCAAGGAATTGCGCTCCATCGGCATCCAGCCCGACGTACTTCTGTGCCGCTGCGACCGGCCGCTGCCCAAGGAGATCAAGGCGAAGATCGCCCTCTTCTGCAACGTGACCGAGGACGCCGTCATCACGGCCCGGGACGTGGAGCACATCTACGAGCTGCCCCTGGTCTTCCACCAGGAAGGTCTCGACGACAAGATCATGGAGTGCCTGAACATCTGGGCCGCGGAGCCGAAGCTCGACGCGTGGGAAAAGACCGTAGACAAGTGGAAGAACCCGGTGGGCGAGGTCACGATCGCGATCGTGGGGAAGTACGTCAACCTGCGCGAATCGTACAAGAGCCTGAACGAGGCGCTCACCCACGGGGGGATCTCCCACGCGGTGCGCGTCCATCATCGCTTCGTGGACTCCGAGGAGATCGAGCGGCAGGGGGCGGAGGCGCTCCTCAAGGGCGCCGACGGCATCCTGGTTCCCGGGGGATTCGGATCGCGCGGCGTGGAAGGCAAGATAGCCGCCGTCAAGTACGCGCGCGAAAACGGCGTTCCGTATTTCGGCATCTGCCTGGGAATGCAGGTCGCCGTGGTGGAGTTCGCGAGGAACGTCTGCGGCCTCGCGGCGGCAACCAGCAGGGAGCTGGACACCAACAGCGAATGCGCCGTCATCGACCTCATGCCGGACCAGCGGGGGATAGTGGAGAAGGGGGCGACGATGCGGCTGGGCGCTTACCCTTGCCGCCTGTCGGACAAGTCGCTCGCGCGGAAGGCATACGGAACGGCCGAAGTCTCTGAGCGGCACCGGCACCGTTACGAGTTCAACAACGAGTTCAAGGAGACCTTGTCCTCCAGGGGGCTTCGGATCACGGGCATTTCGCCTGACGGCCGCCTCGTCGAGATCGTCGAGATAGACGAGGCGCACCCGTGGTTCCTCGGCTGCCAGTTCCACCCGGAATTCCAGTCCCGGCCCATGTCCCCCCATCCGCTGTTCCGGGATTTCATCGGAGCCTCATGGACCGCTTCCCGGAAGAAGAATCCCTCATGATCCGCCAGGTCGATATCGCAGGAAAATTCCGGATCGGCACGGGGAATCCCCCGGTCTTCATCGCCGGCCCGTGCGTCCTCGAATCGGAGGAGCTTGCGATGTCCGTCGCGGAGCATCTCGCCGGGATCGCGGCGCGCCTGAAGCTCCACCTTTTGTTCAAAGGCTCCTTCGACAAGGCGAACCGTTCCTCCGGCAAGTCGTACAGGGGGCCGGGCGAGGCGGAAGGCCTCCGAATCCTGGGAGAGGTCAAGCGAAGGTTCGGCCTTCCCGTCACCACGGACGTGCACGACCCGCAACAGGCCGGGTCCGCGGGAACGGTGGTCGACCTGATCCAGATCCCCGCGTTCCTGTGCCGGCAGACCGACCTGCTGGTCGCCGCGGGGAGGACCGGCCTCCCGGTGAACATCAAGAAGGGGCAGTTCATGGCTCCCTGGGACATGGCGAACGCCGTGGATAAGGTGGTCGCCACCGGGAATTCGTCGGTCCTCGTCACCGAGCGCGGGACGATGTTCGGATACAACAACCTCGTCGTCGACTTCCGGGGGATCCCGCAGATCCGCGAGGGGATATGCCCCGTGATCTTCGACGCCACGCACAGCGTTCAGCTTCCCGGCGGGGCAGGGCAGGTTTCGTCGGGGGAGCGCCGTTTCGTCGCCCCTCTCGCGAGAGCGGCGGTTGCAGCGGGCGTGGACGGCGTGTTTCTCGAGGTCCATCCGGCGCCGGAGCGCGCCCTCTCCGACGGTCCCAACAGCCTGCCGCTTTCCGAGGTGGAGCCGCTGCTGCGGGCCCTCCTTGCGATCCGCGGTGCGGCGGAGAAGCAGGACGCGGCGGCGGAAGGAGGACGGGCATGACCCGCAGCATGGTGGAACGCGCGGCCCGCGCTCTTTCGGTCGAGGCGGAAGGCATCCTCGGGCTCAAGGAACGGCTGGACGATAATTTCGAGCGCGCCGTCGAACTGCTGCTGAACGCTTCGGGGAAGGTCGTCGTGACGGGAATGGGAAAGTCCGGCCTCATCGGGCGGAAGATAGCGGCGACGCTCGCGTCGACGGGAACGCCCGCGTTCTTCCTTCATCCTGCGGAAGGGCTGCACGGGGACATCGGCATGGTGCTCGCCGGGGACGTCGTCATCGCGCTCTCCAAGTCCGGCGAGACGACGGAAGTGATCTCGCTTATCCCGGTGTTCAAACGCCTGGGACTTCCGATGATAGCGCTGACGGGAGAGAGGAATTCCACTCTTGCCCGCCACGCCGATGCGGTGATCGACGTCGGGGTGCCCGAGGAGGCTTGCCCGATGGGGCTTGCCCCGACGGCATCCACAACCGCTGCGCTGGCGATGGGAGATGCTCTCGCCGTCGTCCTTTTCGAGGAGAAGGGGTTTTCCGAGCGCGATTTCGCGATGCTGCACCCCGGGGGCGCCCTCGGCCGCAAGCTCCTGACGGTGGAGGACCTCATGCATGCCGGAGAGGAGATACCGCTGGTCTCACGGAACACGCCGTTGAAAGACGCGCTCTTCACGATCAGCTCCAAGCGGCTCGGCGTCACCGGCGTCCTCGACGGAGCCGGGGTGCTGGAGGGCGTCATCACGGACGGGGACGTCCGCAGGGCGATGGCCCGCGGAACAGACCTTTTCAGGACCCGCGCCGCGGAGGTCATGTCCACCGACCCGAAGCGCATATCGTCCACGGAGATCGCCGCCTCGGCCCTGCGGAAGATGGAGGAGCACTCGATCACAAGCCTGTTCGTGTTCGACGGAGCGGATGCGGCGAGGCTGGTGGGCATCGTCCACATCCACGATCTGCTTAAGGCGGGCGTGGGATGAGCGCTCCCGTGATCCGGTCCGGCGCCGCGCAAAAAGCGGCCGGGGTGCGCCTTTTCCTGGTCGACGTGGACGGCGTCCTTACCGACGGCGGAATCGTCTACGACGGCGACGGCACCGAGATAAAGAGGTTTCACGTTCGGGACGGACACGGGATCAAGATGCTCCAGCGTGCGGGGGTGGAAGTGGGGATCATCACCGGGAGGACCTCCCGGGTGGTTGAGGTCCGCGCGCGTGAGTTGGGAATTTCCATCGTGCGCCAGGGGGCGACCGACAAGGTGGAAACCTGGCGGGAAATAATGGCGGAGAAAGGGCTCTCCCCGCGCGAGACTTCCTACGTCGGGGACGACATCGTCGACGTCCCGCTGCTCCGGGAAGTGGGATTTTCGGCCTCGGTCGCCGACGCCGAGGAATATGTGCGCGATGCGGTCGATTACGTCTCCTCCAGGCAAGGCGGGCAGGGAGCCGTCCGCGAAATAATCGAGTTCCTGCTGAAATCCGGAGGGGCTTGGGAAAAGGCCGCTTCGAAGTACCTCGGAGGCGGGCGGTAGATGAGCCGTCGTCGCCTGATCTTCCTTGCCGGACTGCTTGCCGTCCTGGGCGGGGTTGCGTTCGCGGTTTTCTTCCCGTGGCGGCAGGCGGGGACTACGGACTCCGGAGCCTTCGCAGGCGCCGAATCTCCGGCGGGGCCGGAAATCGTCCTGCATGATGTGGAAATGCGGGAGATCCGGAGAGGGGAAGCGACTTACCGGCTGGTCTCCGAGCGGGCTACATATCGGGTGATCCCGGAAAAAGTATCGGCCTCAGGGGTGACCGTGGTGCTTCAGGGAAAGAGGGGCGAGGTGGTCGTTCGCGCCCCCGAAGCGCGGTGGGACATGCGGATGGGACAGATCGTCCTTCCCGCGGGAGGAACCGCCGAGGACCGTGCCGGATGGTCGGCCTTCGTGGATTCCGCGCGCATTTCCCTTGCGACCAGTGTTTTTTCCGCGCCGGGGGAAGCTAGGCTCTCGGGTCCCGGCCTGGCGGTCGCGGGGGACAACCTGGTCTGGAATTGGATGGAAGGAAAAATGGAACTCGAACGGCCGAAGACCCGTGTGCTGCCTGCACGGGCGCTCGGCGGTAAAGGGTGACGGATGCGGCACCGGTTTGCGCTGACGGTCCTTGCGGTCCTGCTGGCGGCCTCCGCCGCCATTGCGGAGGAGCGCCGGATCCCGGCTCCGAAGGACCTGGGAAACAGGCCCGTCGAGATCACCGCCGCGCGGCTCCAGGCGGACAGCGGCCGGAACATTGTAACTTTCGATGGGGACGTGATCGCGAAGCAGGAGGACCTTACCCTTTACTCCGACCGGCTTTTCGTCGAATACGCCGCGGCTTCCGGCGCCGTCGAGAAGATCGTGGCGGAGGGTAACGTGCGGATGATCCAGGCCGACAGGGAGGCGCGGGCCCCCCACGCCGTCTTCTACAACCTGGAGCAGCGCATAGTTCTTTCGGGGGGAGCTGACGTCACCCAGGCAGGTAACAGCCTTAAAGGCGAAACGGTAACCGTCTTTCTTCGCGAGAACCGTTCAGTCGTGTCGGGCGGGGAAGGCGGCCGCGTCCGGGCGGTCATCCAGCCGAAGGGGCAGCCCGACGGCAAGGGGAAGGGCGGCCGTTGAAGTCTCTCGCCGTAAGGGACCTTTCCAAGCGATATCGCCAGCGGGAAGTGGTCCGGGGCGTCTCGCTCGACATCGGACCGGGAGAGGTCGTCGGGCTTCTCGGTCCCAACGGCGCCGGGAAGACGACCGTTTTCTACATGATGGTGGGACTCGTGGCTCCGGAGAAGGGCGATGTCCTGCTGGACGGAAAGGAGGTAACCCGCCTTCCCATGCACCTGCGGGCGCGCATGGGGCTCGGTTACCTTCCGCAGGAGCCGTCGGTCTTCCGGAAGCTCACGGTCCGCGAGAACATCCTGGCGTTTCTCGAAGAGATTCCCATATCCGACGGAGAGCGGCAGGAGCGGCTCGAAAACCTCATGCGCAACCTGCGGATCTCGCACGTGGCCGGAACGAGGGGGCATTCGCTTTCCGGCGGAGAGCGGCGCAGGGTGGAAATCGCCCGTGCGCTGGTGATGTCGCCTTCATTCCTGCTCCTTGACGAGCCGTTCGCTGGAATCGACCCTATATCGGTCGCCGACCTCCAACAGATCATACTTGGCTTAAAAGAAACGGGGATCGGGGTTATAATAACGGATCATAACGTGCGCGACACCCTCAAGGTGTGCGACCGGGCGTACATCATCTCGGAGGGAGAAATCCTGCTATCGGGAAACCCGGAAGAAATAGCAGCGTCGGCGCGCGTTCGGGAAATCTATCTCGGAGATGGATTTACTCTCTGACGGCATGGGAGCGGAATGGCGCTGGAGCTGAGACAGTCACTGAAACTGAGCCAACAGCTGGTGATGACGCCACAGCTGCAGCAAGCCATCAAGCTCCTGCAACTTTCACGCCTCGAACTACAGCAGGCCATCCGGGAAGAGATCGAAAAGAACCCGGTTCTCGAAGAATCCCAGGAAGGGGGTTCCGAAGGAGGCGAGGCACAGGAGGAGCGTCCGGCTTCCGGCGATGCCGATGCGGCGCCCGAGGGAAGCACGGCGGCGGCCGGAGAGGATAACTCCGACCGCCCCGAAAAAGGGCTTATCGACAGGCTCGACTGGAACTATTACTTCGGGGAAGGGGCGCAGTCGGAGGGACGCGGCGAACGGGAGCGCGAGGACGAAGACGGCCGTCCCTATTACGAGAACCTGCTGTCCCGGAAACCGAATCTGGCCGAGCACCTCGAATGGCAGATGGGCCTGTCCGACGCGGACGAATCGCTCCGCCGAATTGCAGCCTATCTCATCGGTAACATCGACGAAAACGGATACCTGAAAGTGTCCGCCGAGGAGGCGGCCGAATCGCTCTCTGAGAACGCGGAGGCGGTGAACGGGGCAATCGCGAAGATCCAGACCCTGGATCCGCTGGGGGTAGGCGCACGGGACCTGAGGGAATGCCTGATTATCCAGGCACGGGAAAAAGGAGAGGATTTCACGCTTTCCCTGAAAATCCTTTCCGACCATTTCGACCTCTTTTCCAGGGGCGACCTGGCGGGGATCTCCCGGCGTCTGCGGATAACGAAAGAGGCGGTCAAGGAGGCGTACCAGAAGCTTACGACCCTCTCCCCGAAGCCTGGAAGAGAGTATTCCGGGGACGAAGTCCACTACATCACCCCCGACGTCCATATTTTCAAGGTCGACAACGAGTGGGTGATCACATTGAACGAGGACGGCCAACCCCGGCTGCGCTTGAGCTCCTATTACCGACGGCTCCTGCAGGAGGGGGATTCGCTGCCGAAGGAGGACCGGGAATTCCTGAAGCAGAAGATCAACTCGGCGCTCTGGTTCATAAAGAGCATCCAGCAGCGGCAGCGGACCATCTATAAGGTCGTGGAAAGCATCGTCAAGCTTCAGCGCGAGTTTCTCGAGCGCGGCCCGAAGGCACTTCGGCCGCTTACGTTACGGGACGTCGCCGAGGACATTTCGATGCACGAGTCCACGGTCTCGCGCGTGACGAGCGGGAAGTACGTCTACACCCCCCACGGCATTTTCGAGCTCAAGTATTTTTTCAACTCGGGGTTGAACCGCGACGGGGGGGAGGAGGACATCGCCTCCAAATCGGTGAAGGAGAAGATCCGCGAGATCATCTCCGCCGAGGGGGGGGAGAAACCGCTGTCCGACCAGGAGCTGATGCGCCTTCTCCGCAACCAGGGGATCCGGATCGCCCGCCGCACCGTCACGAAATACCGGGCGCAGCTGGGGATGCTCCCGTCGTCGAGGAGAAAGAAGCTGTTCTGAAAGGATCCGGATCCGCCGCAGAACACCGTTTCCGCAAAGGAGGTATTGGGAGTGAGCAACATAACCGTCACGTTCCGGCACGTCGATCCGAGCAAGCCCCTGAAGGATTACGTGATCGAGAAGCTCTCGAAAGTCCAGAAGGTGGTCGACAAGCCGTTCGATGCGCATGTCACCCTCTCGGTGGAGAAATACCGGCACATCGCCGAAGTGTTCACCACCGGCAAGGGGATAACGATCAAGGCGTTCGAGTCCACCGAAGACCTGTACTCCGCGATCGACCTCGTGTGCGACAAGGTCGAGCGGCAGCTCAAGAAATACCGTGAGCGGAGGAAGGAGAAGGCGACGGGGGCCTACCCTGCCCCGGTCGTCTCCGGTTCTTCGCTCACCATCCAGGAAAGCGCCGAGGGGCCGCGGATCGTCCGGTCCGACAATTTCCTCACCAAGCCGATGAGCGTCGAGGAGGCCGCCCACCACCTGGATCTCCTCCGGGTGGACGTGGTGATGTTCGTCAACCAGGAGACAAACCAGCCCAGCGTCGTTTTCCGGCAGCAGGACGGAAACATAGGGTTCACGGAGCCTTCCGCCCGATGAAGCTCCTGGATATCGTTTCCCCCGGAGGCATCCTCGACGACCTCCGGGCGGAGACGAAGGAGGGAGTGCTGCGGGAGATGTCCGAAACTATCGCGGCCGGCATCCCGTCGCTCTCCGCACAGAATCTGACTTCCATCCTCATGGAGCGGGAGAGCCTGGGAAGCACGGGGATAGGAGACGGCGTGGCGATCCCCCACGGCAAGGTCCCGGGGCTCGCCCGCCTCGCCGCCGTATTCGGCCGAAGCCGCTCGGGAGTAATGTTCCATTCAAGCGACGGCAAGCCGGCGCAGCTTTTCTTTTTGATCGTGGCCCCCGAACAGTCCGCAGGGATGCACCTGAAGGTCCTGGCCCGGGTTTCCCGCCTGCTGAAGGACGCCCGGTTCCGCAGGGAGCTTCTCGCTGCCGGGGACGCCGAAGATCTCCGCAGGATACTCAAGGAGGAGGACGACAAGTCCTGACCCGGGGGGAGTAGGTAAAGGAGGCGGGGGAAGTGCCCATCACGGTCGACAGGTTCCTCCAGGCGTGCGCCGCGCAGCTGGGCTTGAAGGTACTGGCCGGGGCCGCCGGTCTTGCGCGGGAGATCACCGACCAGCGGGTCCAGAAGGCGGGGCTCGCGATGACCGGGGAGGTGAAATCGATCCACCAGGGACGCATCCAGGTCATGGGGGAGACGGAGGTCACCTACTTCGAAGGGCAGCCGCAGGTGCGGCAGATCGCGATCTCCGACGCCTTCTTCTCGGGCCCCATGGCGTGCGCCGTTGCGGGCGGATCGCTGCCCGTGTCCCCCATCCTGCTCGCCGCAGCCGACAAGCACGGGGTCCCCGTCCTGTCGTCGCCGCTCCCCACAACGGAACTGATCGAGGAAATGCTCAAGGCCCTCGGGCGTATCTTCGCCGAGACCGCCACGGTCCACGGAGTCATGATGGACGTGCTCGGCCTGGGAGTTCTGCTCCAGGGGCCGAGCGGCATCGGCAAGAGCGAGTGCGCGCTCGATCTCATCCTGCGCGGGCACCGGATCGTCGCCGACGACATCATCCACCTCGAGAAGCGCGGCCCGAGCACGATCCTGGGGCGCGGCAGCGACCTGACCCGGCACCACATGGAGATCCGCGGCCTCGGAATCATAAGCCTCCGCGACCTGTTCGGGCTCTCGGCGATCACCGACCTCAAAAAAGTGGAGGTGGTCATCCGGATAGAGGAATGGGACCCCGGGAAGGAATACGACCGCCTCGGGCTTGAGGACCGAAGGACGCCGATACTGGGCGTTTCCCTTCCAACCCTTCTTATCCCGATCTCGCCGGGGAGGAACCTCGCGACGATCGTGGAGGTCGCGGTCCGGAACCACATACTGAAGACGCAGGGGGTCCACGCCGCGAGGGAACTGGTGGAGCGGCAGTCGCGCCGGACCGAGGAGGGGACTCCCCGGTGAAACCTGCGAAAAGCTCCAGGCACCGCACCCGCCTCGTCCTGCTGACGGGGCTTTCAGGCTCGGGGAAGAGCACCGCGGCGAAGGTGTTCGAGGACCTCGGCTATTTCTGCGTCGACAACACGCCTCCCGTTCTCCTTCCGAAAATCATCGACCTCGTCTCCGAGGCAAGAGGCGAAGGCGCGAAAATCGCGCTCGTGGCCGACGTCAGGGGAAAGGAGTTCCTCCCGGACTTCGCCCGTGTGATCGAAGATCTCCGGACGCGCGGACACGGCGTCCACGTGCTCTTCCTCGACGCCGACGACGAAGCGCTCCTGCGGCGGTACAGCGAGACCCGCAGGAAGCACCCGCTGGGAGGCCGGGGCGGAGCCAAGGAAGCGATAAAGCGCGAGAGGAAGGTCCTTGCCCCGCTGAGGGAAATGGCAGACACGGTGCTGAACACGGCGCAATTCACCGTCCACCAGCTTCGCGACACGCTGCTGGAGCGCTTTCGCGGCGGGGAAAAGGCCGGTCTGCGCGTCAGCGTCGTATCGTTCGGCTACCGGTACGGGATACCTTCGGAGGCCGACATGGTGCTGGACGTACGGTTCCTCCCGAACCCCAACTTCGTTCCTGCCCTGAAACCCTTGACGGGGCTCGACCGCAAGGTGCAGCGATACGTCGTCTCCGCTCCCACCACCAGGAAGTTCCTCGACCTGATGTCCACCGTATTGCATTTCCTCCTTCCGCTTTATACAAAGGAGGGAAAGGCTTATTTCACACTTGGGATCGGCTGCACCGGCGGGAGGCACCGCTCCGTGGCCGTCGCGGAAGCCCTGTCGAAGGCCCTCGACGGCGCGGTCGCGCCGGTCGTGGTCCACCGCGACCTACACCGGTCGACCGATCCGGGCAGGAGTGTCACATGATCGGAGTCGTCGTGGTCTCGCATGGGCGTCTGGCCACGGAGCTTTTGCGCGCCGCGGAGATCATCGTCGGCAAGGTCGAGAACTCGGTCGCGGTCGACATCGATCCGAAGCTGGGGATGGACGAGATCCACAAGGCTGTCGAGGGCGCGATCCGCACGGTGGAGTCGGGGAAGGGCGTGATCCTTCTCACGGACATGTTCGGCGGCACTCCGTCGAACATCGGCCTCTCCTTTCTCGGTACGCACCAGGTGGAAGTGGTGACGGGGGTCAACCTGCCGATGATGATCAAGCTTCCGATGGCCCGCGTGACGATGTCCCTCTCGGACCTTGCCAGGCACCTCCAGGGATACGGACAGCGCAACATCACCATCCCGGGGGACATGCTTAAAAAGCGGGCGGAGAAGAAGTAGCCCATGTCGCTTGCGCTGGTACGGGTCGATTGCCGCCTGGTACACGGGCAGGTCGTGGAAACCTGGGTCCCGCACACGGGGGCCGATTGCCTCCTGGTGGCCAACGATGAGCTCTCGTCGAACCCTTTCCTGCGCTCGGTCATGGAACTGGCCGTGCCATCCACGGTCTGCGTCGTCTTCTGCCGCCTTTCGGAGGCCGCCGGGACGCTCGACGAGATCGACCGGAAGGGAAGGAAGGCCATCCTTCTCTGCGCGACGTTCGCGGATGCGCTCCGGATCCACCGGGCGGGGGTCAATTTCTCCTCCATCAATATCGGCAACCTCCATTACGCCGCGGGGAAGGTGGAGATATCCCCGTCGGTGTTCTTCTCGCCGGAGGATTTCGACGCGGTCCACTGCTTCTGCCACGAAGGAATAGCGGTCGAGGTCCGGGCCACCCCCTTCGAGCCGGCAACCTCATACGAGCCTGAGAAAGATTAGATATGGCCTTTCGGTTCCTGCTCGCGGCGGCGCTCGGGGCGGTCGCGTATCTTGACCGCACGGCGGCGTTCCAGGTCATGCTGCACCGTCCGCTCGTGGTCGCCACCGCCATGGGGGCGGTGTTCGGGAACGTCTTCGCGGGCGCCCAGGCGGGAGCGGTCATGGAGCTCCTATACCTGGCCCGCCTGCCCGTGGGCGCATCGATCCCCCCGGACGATACGGGGGCCGCGATGTTCGCCGGGGCAGCGGCGGCCGCCGCTTCTTCGTCCGTCGGGCTCTCCGCGGGAAGCTTCGCCGCGGTGCTGTTGCTGTCGGTGCCCTGCGCGGAACTCGGAAAGGCCGCAGACCGGCTCGTGCGCCGCATCAACGGAAGGATCGCCACCCTGACCGCCGAGTCGGTGGAGAGAGGCGATACCCGGGCCGTCGACAACGGGCTCCTCGCGGGGGTCACGCTGTTCGCGCTTTCGGGGGCCATCCTGTCGCTTCTGTTCACCGGGGCGGGCGTCGCCGCCGGGAAACTGCTCCTCCCCCGATTCGGCCCCGCCGGCAAGGGGCTGTTCGCCGCGCTTCTGCCGATTCTTCCCCTACTGGGAGCCGCCTCCGTTTTCTCCTGCACCAGGACCGACCGGACTGCTCCCGTGTTCTACCTGACCATGGCGCTTGTGTTCGCGGCTACGTACATTTTCCGGTGGGTCGGCTGAGATGGAAGGGCGGCGCAATACGGCGATGAGGAGCGCATGGCTACGCCAGTTCCTGATCCAGGGTTGCTGGAACTACGAAGGGATGCAGAACGTCGGCTTCGCCTACAGCATGCTCCCGGTTTTGAGGGAGCTCTACGCGGACCGGCCGGAGGAGCTTGTGAAAGCTCTTAAGAGGCACATGGAGTACTTCAACACCCAGCCGGCCATGGGAGGTGTGATCCTCGGCGCCGCGATGCGGCTCGAGGAGCGTGCCGCTGCGGGGGAGGCGGACCCCAGGGAAATCGGCACGTTCAAGGTTGGGCTGATGGGATCGCTGGGCGCGATCGGCGACGCCTATTTCTGGGGGGCCTTGAGGCCAATGGCTTCCGTCGCGGGCGCGATCCTTGCGCTCGTCCACCCTTTCCTGGGGATCGCCGCGCTGCTGCTGTTGTATAACCTGTCGCACCTGTCCATCAGGTGGAAAGGGTTCATGGCCGGGAATTCCGGGGAAGCGGTCCAGTTCCTGAAAGGAGCCGGGTTCGCCGGGAAGACCGCGGACCGCAAGATCGCGGCGGCTATCCTCGGGGGGGCGTACGCGGGAGCTGCCGCCAGCAAGTCCGCCTTCATGTTCGGAAACGGGACGGCGCCCGCGTTTCTCATCGTCGCGGCGCTGACGGTGCACCTTATGACGGTGCTGTTCCGGAAAGCGGTTTCACCGTCGGAAATCCTCCTGTTCCTGCTGATGATCGGGGCGCTGCTTCTCTGGTACTGAGGAAGCCAAGGGAGAAAAGGGAAACCAATGGAAAACACGTCCCCGCAGGTCGAGCGGGAATTCGAGATAACGAACCGGCTGGGTCTGCACGCCCGGGCGGCGGCGCAGCTCGTCCATCTCGCGAACCGGTTCGCCTCGGAGATACGCATCCGGAAGAACGGCGTGGACGTGAACGCCAAGAGCATCATGGGAGTGCTCATGCTGGCGGCGCCCCGGGACTCCCGCGTAGTGATATGCGCGGAAGGTCCGGATGCGGAAGAGGCGGTGGTCGCGATCGGCGAGCTGATAGCCCGGAAATTCGGAGAGGAGTAGCGCGCCTTGACGGACGGCGGACGCCCGAAAATGAAGGTCCTGCGCGGCATCCCGGCCTCCGGCGGTGTCGCCATCGGGAAAGGATATTTCCTGAGCCGCGCGCTTCCCTCATCCGTCCAGTCGGCGGTCCCCCGGGAGAAGGTCGAAGACGAGGCGGCCGCATTCCTGAAGGCGGTGGCAAGGTCGAAGGAGCAGATCCATGGCATCCGCGAGGGGGTGAAGGACCACTCCTCCGAGCATTACCAGATCCTCTCCGTCCACCTGGCGCTCCTCGAAGACTCGATGCTCGTCGACCAGACCCTGCGCCTCATCCGCGAGAACCAGTACAAGGCCGACTGGGCGTTCAACAAGATCCTGCAGAACCTCCTCGAGACCTTCCATCGAATAGAGGACCAGTACCTCCGCGAGCGGGGACACGACCTGCGCCAGATCGGCCACCGGGTCCTGGAGAACCTGGCAGGGCGGCCCGTCGACTCCATATCTTCGATCCGCGAGCCCATGATCGTGATCGCCCACGACCTTTCCCCCGCGGACACGGCGCAGATCCTGCGGAGCCCGGTCCTGGGATTCGCCACCGACGTCGGGAGCAGGACGTCGCACACCGCGATAACCGCGCGCACGCTGGGAATTCCCGCCGTCGTGGGATTGGAGAAGATCACCGAGGAGTACATCGAGCCCGAGGATGTCATCCTCGACGGGGAAGAGGGGACCGTCATCCTCCGGGCGACGCCGGAAACGGTACGGGAATACCAGGAGAAAAGGAAAGCGTACCTGCTGCGTGTCCGTGAGCTGGCGCGGTTCGCCCGGCTGCCGACCGTCACGCGGGACGGCAAGACGCTGCGGCTCCACGCGAACATCGAGTTCCCGGAGGAGGCGGACTCCGCGCTGCGGAGCGGCGCGGAGGGGATCGGGCTCTACCGGACGGAGTTCCTGTTCCTTAACCGGAAGGACATCCCCTCCGAGGAGGAGCACTTCCACACGTACCGGCGGGTCGCGGAGAAATTCCCCAGGCACCCGGTCACCATCCGGACTCTCGACCTGGGAGGAGACAAGTTCGCCTCGCAGGTAGAGCTTGCCGACGAGATGAATCCGGCGATGGGCCTTCGCGCGATCCGGTTCTGCCTCCGGGAGAAGGAAATATTCAAGCAGCAGGTGCGCGCCATCCTTCGAGCGTCGTCCTACGGAAAGGTAAAGCTGATGTTCCCCATGATCTCGGGGCTGGGGGAGCTGCGCGCGGCGAAGGCGGTGGTCGAGGAGGCGAAATCGGAGCTAAGGAAGAAGAAGATCTCCTTCGACAAGGAGATGGCCGTCGGCATCATGGTGGAGATCCCATCCGCCGCGATGATCGCGGACCTGCTCGCGCGCGAGGTCGAATTCTTCAGCATCGGGACCAACGACCTTATCCAGTACGCCCTCGCCATCGACCGGGTGAACGAGCACGTCTCCTACCTTTACGAGCCCCTCCACCCGGCGGTACTGCGGTTGATCCGGCGGATCGTCGACGGAGGGCACGACGCCAGGATCCCCGTATCAATGTGCGGCGAGATGGCGGGGGAGCCGCTGTACAGCTACGTCCTGCTGGGGCTTGGGCTGGACGAGCTCAGCATGAACGCCATGGCCATCCCCCTTGTGAAGCGGATCCTGCGCAAATCGGTAGCCTACGAAGCCAAGGAGTTCGTGGGGGGGCTGCTGCAGCACGGCACCGCCGTCGAGATCGGAAAGATCCTGCGCAAGAAGCTCGAAGACATCTTCCCTGAAGAGAGGTTTTAACGTATAATTCGCAGGTTTAAGAATATTTCCCGACAGGAGCGGTATCAGATGGAGGAGTTCTTTTTCACTTCGGAGTCGGTGACCGGGGGACACCCCGACAAGGTTGCGGACCAGATTTCCGATGCGGTCCTGGACGAGATCATCCGGCAGGATCCGCGGGGGCGGGTCGCCTGCGAGACGATGGTCACCACCGGGCTGGTCATCGTGGCAGGCGAAATAACGACGAAGGCGCTGCTGGACATTCCGGGGATCGTGCGGAGCACGGTCACGGATATCGGATACACGGGGGATGCCAAGGGGTTCGACGCGCACAATTGCGCCGTCGTAACCGCGATCGACCGGCAGTCGGTCGACATCGCCCGCGGCGTCGACCGCGGTGCCAGCGAGAAGCAGGGGGCCGGCGACCAGGGAATGATGTTCGGGTTCGCGTGCGACGAGACGAAGGTGCTGATGCCGATGCCCATCTCGTTCGCGCACGCGGTCTGCGCCCGGCTCACCGAGGCGAGGGAGAAGAAGGTCCTGCGGTGGCTGCGGCCGGACGGCAAGAGCCAGGTGACCGTGCGCTACGTGGACGGGGTTCCGCGGGAGGTGACCGCGGTGGTCTGCTCGGCGCAGCATGCCGAGGACGTAAGCCGCAAGACGCTCACGGAAGGGATCGTCGACGAGGTTATCCGGAAGTCGGTCCCGAAGGAATTGCTGTCGAAGAAGGCGAAGTTCTACATAAATCCCACCGGCCGGTTCGTCGTGGGCGGCCCTCACGGCGACACGGGGCTTACGGGGCGCAAGATAATCGTCGACACCTACGGCGGGTACAGCCGCCACGGCGGAGGGGCCTTCTCGGGGAAAGACCCGTCCAAGGTGGACCGCAGCGCGGCGTACATGGCGCGGTACGTGGCGAAGAACGTCGTCGCGGCGGGCCTCGCGAAGAAGTGCGAGGTGGAGCTCGCCTACGCGATCGGAGTGGCGGAGCCGGTGTCGGTGATGGTGGAAACCTTCGGCACCGCCCGGATCCCGGAAGAGAGGATATCGAAAGCCATCAGGGAGACCTTCGACCTGCGGCCCGCCATGATCGGGAAGGCCTTGAATCTGCTTCGGCCTATTTATCGGAAGACCGCGGCGCTCGGCCACTTCGGGCGGGAGCTCCCTGAATTCACATGGGAAAAGACCGACAGGGTGAGCGCGCTCCGGAAGAACGCACGATAGGAAGCACACCAGGGACAAAGGAGACGGGCGCGATGAGCCGCGTAAACGGATACGACGTGAAGGACCTCCGGCTTGCGGAAGCCGGGCGGAACCGCATCGAATGGGCGAAAAAGGACATGCCGGTCCTGCGCCACATCGGAGCGCGGTTCGCGAAGGAGAAGCCGCTCAAGGGCCTGCGCATCGCGGCATGCCTGCACGTGACCACAGAAACGGCGGCCCTTGTGCAGGTGCTTTCCGCGGGGGGCGCGAAGGTGTCCCTGTGCGCTTCCAACCCGCTTTCGACCCAGGACGACGTCGCAGCGTCGCTTGTGCGGCACGACGGCGTTTCGGCGTTCTCAATCAAGGGAGAGAATCGGACAACGTATTACTCCCACATACTTAAAGCCCTCGCCATCGGCCCTCACATGACGATGGACGACGGCGCCGACCTCGTATCCGTGGTCCACACGAAGAAGAAGGAATATCTCGAAGGGATGATCGGCGGCACCGAGGAGACGACCACCGGCGTCATCAGGCTTACGGCCATGGGAGAGAAAGGGGTCCTGCGCTACCCGATCATAGCCGTTAACGAAGCGCGCACGAAGCATTTCTTCGACAACCGGTACGGAACGGGGCAGTCCACGCTCGACGGCATCCTGCGGGCGACGAACCGGCTGATCGCCGGGTCGTGCTTCGTCGTGGCGGGCTACGGCTGGTGCGGCCGCGGCCTCGCGATGCGCGCCAAGGGAATGGGAGCACGCGTCCTCGTGACGGAGATCGACCCGCTGCCGGCGCTCGAGGCGCTGATGGACGGGTTCGAAGTGGTCTCCATGGCCGCGGCGGCGAAGGAAGGCGACATCTTCTGCACGCTTACCGGGAACCTGAACGTCATCCGCCGCGAGCACTTCGAGAAGATGAAGGACGGCGCGATAGTCTGCAACTCGGGGCACTTCAATGTCGAAATAGACATTCCCGCCCTGGCGAAGATCGCAAGGTCGGTGCGCACCGTGCGGCCGTTCGTCGAGGAGTACCTCCTTCGCGACGGGCGGGCTATTCACGTCCTGGCCGAGGGGCGGCTCATCAATTTGGCCGCCGCCGAAGGGCACCCTTCGAACGTAATGGACATGAGCTTCGCCAACCAGGCGCTGTCTGCGGAATACCTCGCGCGGCACGGGAAGACGCTGGAAAAGAAAGTCCACATAGTGCCCGAGGCGATCGACCGGGAAATCGCCCGGCTGAAGCTCGCAGCCACCGGAGTGCGGATCGACCGGCTCACCCCGGAGCAAAAGCACTACCTCGCCTCCTGGGAGATGGGAACGTAGCGAAAAATTGCGTTGACAGGGGTCCTACGTTCCCATGGGACCTAAGCGCACAAAATGGCCGGGTCCCCAGGCGGTCGGTGTCGCCTGCGGCTCTGCGAGGTGGACCCCCTACGGCGTAAAGCAACATCCGGGCGCGCAAATCCGGGTGAGGGGCACCCCGTCTCGGCGGATCGCACGCCGCATCAGGAAGGTGCTGCGTACGAACATCATTGCATGTATCTGTCAGGAATCCTTCGTAAATGGAGTGGATTTTCCGTGGTCCGTTCTTCACTCCGCGGGCATCTAATACGATGCCGGGAGATATAAGGAAATCCCCTCCTTGAAAAGAACGGGGGCCTCACAGCCCTCGTCCGCTCTCCCGGTATATTTTTGTCCGCGACAGGATTGTCGTGTTCAGGAAGGTTTGCGCCGGAAGAGAAGCAGTCCGGCCGATGCGAAGAGCAGGTCCGGTAGCCAGGCCGCGGCCATAGGGGGCATGAGCCCTTTCCGCCCCAGGGACAGCGAAGCCGAAAGCGCCATCCAGCAGAAAAATCCGATAAGCAGACCCGCCCCGATGCTCCTCCACGCCCCTCCGGCCCGCGGCGCTCGCAGGGCGACGGGAATCGCGAGGAGACCGACGATGACGTTCAGCAGCGGGTACGCAAGCTTCGCATGCAGGTCGACCTCGTAGCGCTTTATCTCGTATCCCCTGGCCTTCGATTCCCGGACATAACCCGACAGTTGCTTGTAAGTCATCTCGCCGGGTGCGGTCTCCCCGTCCAGGAATCCCTGGATCGTCTCCGGAAACGCGAATTCCTTTTCGCGGAACGGCACGGGTTTCAGGTCCGCATCGAAACCGCGCTCCCTGCCTTCCCGGAGTCTCCACGCTCCGCCGGGGAGGATGACCGCCTCCTCCGCGTCGATCCGCCGGACCGGGCGGAAGTCCCGGTCGATCTCGATGTACTGGAACCCGTTAAGAGCGCGGTTAGCCGAGTCGATCACCTGCGCCGAAAGGAATGCATTCTCTCCGCGGATCCAGTAGCGGTTCATCGAAAACTGCGCGGCCACCTTGCCGGGGCGGATCCGCAGCCGTGCGATCTCCCGTGCCTTCCGGTTGGCATGCGGCATCAGGATTTCCGATGTCCCAAGAGAAAGCGCCGAAACGAGTGCGCACCCTATCGCAAGGGGGGCGAAAGCGCGCAGCGGGCTGACCCCTACGGAGAACATGGCGGTGAACTCGTTGGCCCGCGCCCTCAAGGATACGGTGATAAGGACGCCCACGAGAACGGCGACCGGGGAGATCATGAAGAAGGTTTGCGGAATGCGGTAGAGGTAATAGCGGAAGATCTCCGCAGTCGTGGCCTGGTGCTTGAGAAGCTCGTTGGCGGCCTCGACGAAGTCGATCGCGATGAACAGCGCCAGGAACCCGATAATGCAGACCGCCGTCATCCTCATGAATTCCCGGAAGATATATCGCGAGATGATGGTCATGTCATCCCCGTCCCGCCCGGAAGATCGAGGGGAGCGAGACGACGCGCCGGTCCGACCGCCGGAAGATCCAGAAGGCGGCTCCCAGGACCAGCGCATTCGGCGTCCACAGGAGCAGGATCATCGCGGCCGGTGCCCTGGATTCCAGCGCACCGCCGATCGCCAGGAAGAAATAGAAGAAAAGGATCAATGCGATCGTGACCGCGAAAGCGGGGGATTTCCCCCGCGCCCGCTGGGAAAGCCCGAGCGGCAGTGCGAAAAGTCCGAAAGCGAGGCAGGAAGCGGCCAGCGCAAGACGCCGGTGAAAATGGTACCGGTAGGATGGGCCTCTACCCGTGTTCCCGAGCGCCGCGCTTGCCCTTGAGAGCTCGGGCAGGGTCATCCTCCTCGGATCCCCGGTGTCCGCGGCGCCGGCCACCCCGCCGGGGAGGCGGAAGTCCATCCGCCTGAATGCGGCTATCCGGTACGCGCCGGATGAAGCGTCCTCGTGGTGTATCGTGCCTTCCGAAAGGAATAGACCCGGCGGGCTTGTCCCGTTTTCCGGAAGGAATTCCCCTTCCTTCGCGAAGACCAGAAGGGGATCCTTCCCCGCTATCCGCTGGGAAAGCAGGACGCCGTTCATCTTCGTCCCGTCCGCGGAAACCCGGTCCGGGAAAAGGAGGACGTCGGGCGCGACCTCCTGGAAAATGTGCTCCACCGCACCCGCCCCGGCTTTCGTGGAAACGATCCTCACCAGGATTTCCTGCATTTGCCGCGTTCCCCAGGCGATGCCGTTCCAGCCGATGAAAAGGGAGGCCGCGAACGTTGCGACGCTGAGGAACAGCACCGGAAGCAGCATCCCGCGGATCCCGATGCCGGCGGTCCCGAACGCGGTCGTTTCGGAATCGGCCCCGAGCCTTCCCAGGGCAAGCAGGATGGCGAGGAGCAGGGCGGCAGGGAGCACGATTTCGAGGAACATGGGAAACAGGGAGAGGAGCAGCCTTCCGACGAGGGGAAAGGGGACGCTCTTGGCGATCACCAGGTCGGCGAGCCGCGAAAACCGATGCAAAAGGAGGATGAGGGAGAACGTGAACAGGCCGATAAGGAACGGGCCGAGGGACTCGGCCAGGATATATTTATGCACGATTTTCATTTTGCGCAGCGTTCCGCAAACGCCGGAATCCGGTTATAGTATCATAACTTTTACCGAAGGAAGGGAGCGTGCTGTGTCACCGGTAAAGGAGACATCAGGATGATCGTTGTGAACGGCTCCTCCGCTTTTTCGCCCGCCGGGGGGACCGCCGTGACCATAGGAAATTTCGACGGCGTCCACCTTGGGCACCAGGAACTGCTCCGGCGGACTGTCGCGCGGGCCGCAGCGCTGGAATTGCAATCCGTGGCGGTGACGTTTTCGCCCCACCCCGTGCGGTTCTTCGCGCCGAATGCCCGCTTCTACGAGATCACCTCCCTTGAGGAAAAGTCCGGGCTGATCGCCTCGTTCGGCATGGACGCGCTCGTCGTGGAAACTTTCACGGGGGAAGTGGGACGCATGTGGCCGGAGGAATTCGCCCGCGAGATCCTTGCGCGCCGGCTTTGTGCGCGCCATGTGACCGTCGGCTACGATTTCACCTTCGGGAGAAACCGAACGGGAACGCCGGTATCGCTCGGCCTGATCGGGCGGGAACTGGGCTTCGACGTCGAAGTAGTGTCTCCGCTGGTCAGGGGAGGACTGATCGTCAGCTCCACGCGGATACGGGATCTCCTGCTCGCCGGGAGGGTGAGGGAAGCTGAAGAGTTGCTGCGCCGCCCCTACAGGATTTCCGGACCCGTGATCGCGGGAGCGGGACGCGGCAGGAAACTGGGATTCCCGACCGCCAACATCCAGTTCCGCCAGGACCTGATCCCGCTTCCCGGCGTGTACGTCGTGGACGCGGAAGTCCGCGGTGTCCGCCGCCGGGCGGTCGCGAACGTGGGGTTCAACCCGACTTTCGGGGAGAATTCGCTGGGCGTGGAGGTCCACCTGTTCGATTTCGACGAAGACCTTTACGGAGAGGAAATCGCCATCCATTTCCGGGACCGGATACGGGACGAAAAGAAATTCAAGAGCGTGGAAGAGCTGGTCAGGCAGATCAAAAGGGATGTCGAGTACGCGCGGGGGGCGAAAATTCCGGCGAAGAGGGGATTCGGCAAGAGAGAGCAGAATCCCAAGGCTGCGGGCGGGACGGCATGACGAAGAAACGATCTTGTCTCCTCATACTGTTATGCGTGGCCTTTTTCATCGGCGGGTGCTCGCGTGGAGGCGGTACCTCCCCCGGTGCAACGGGAGGCCCCGCATCGCAGCAGGAGTTCGTAAAGGCTGTCGAGCGGGCGGTTCCGTCCGTCGTAAACATTCGTACGGTAATGGCATTTCCGCGCGCGAAGATGATCGGCCCCCGGGCGGACCGCCAGAGGATGCAGGATCCGCTCACCGGCGGGATGGAGGAAAACGGGGGAGGTGCTGAAAATTCCCTCGGCTCGGGAGTGATCGTCGCGGAGGACGGTTTGATCGTGACCAACGAACACGTCATCCGCGATGCCGACGAGATCATCGTCCGGTTGTGGAACAGGACCGAATACCCCGCCAAGGTCGTGGGCGCCGACGTCCGCACGGATGTCGCGCTCCTGCGGATCCAGCCGTCGGGCAAGCTTCCCGTCGCGGCGCTGGGCGATTCCACAAGGCTGAAAGTGGGAGAATGGGCCATTGCCGTGGGCAACCCCTTCGGCCTGGAGAGCACCGTCACCGTGGGTGTGATCAGCGCCACGGGGAGAACCGATCTCGGAGTGGAGCCGACCGACGATTTCATCCAGACGGATGCATCGATCAACCCCGGCAACTCCGGAGGACCCCTTCTCAACACTCGCGGGGAGGTGGTCGGGATCAACACCGCCATGGTGAGCGCCGGGCAGGGGATCGGATTCGCCATCCCCATCCATACCGTCATGGCGGTGGAGCAGGAACTGGCGCGGAACGGAGCCGTGCGCCGCGGGTGGCTGGGTATCGGTATCCAGGCGCTGACCCCGGAACTGGCCGAGTCGTTCGGGGCCAAGGGGGAAAAGGGGATTCTCGTCAACCGGGTCGTCCCCCGGAGTCCCGCCGAAAAGGGAGGGCTTAGGGGAGGCGACATAATCACCTCCTTTGGAGGGAAGCCCGTCGCCGGCGTGAAGGAGTTCCAGAAACAGGTCGCCTCCGCCGTTCCGGGAAGCTCCGTCGCGATGGAAATCCTGAGGGGAGGAAAGCGCGCCCGCGTCGAGCTTGGCGTGGTCGAGATGGATGGGATGGAGGCCAGGCGCGGTCCCCGGAAAGCGCCGGTGGACGCGTGGGGACTCGCCGTGGAGAAAGTTCCCTCCAGGGCGCTACGGGAGCTCGGTATCGAGGGAGGGGTGGAGGTCGACTTCGTGGATCCGTCGGGGGCGGCGTGGCAGGGAGGAATCCGCGAGGGCGACATCCTCATGCGGATCAACCGTGACCCCCTGTTGACCCCGGACGCCTACAGGAAGGCGCTGGCGGGCGTTCCGCGGGGAAACATGGCGTCCGTCCTGCTTTTGCGGGAAGGATCCCGGATGTACGTCGCGTTCCGGGTGCGTTGAGCAATGCAGGATCGGACGGGGCCGTACGGTCCCGGGGAGGTAGCCGATGGGAGTCGTCAGGGATCCTGAAGTGGCCCGGCGCATCGCGCGGGCGGTGGTCTCCGACATCGCGCTCTACAACGCTAAGAAGGTGGAAGAGGGGATCGCGAAGGACACCCTGTTCGACCTGTTGCGGGACGAGATCGAAGAAGGAAGGACCTATTACAACAACCGGATCGATCCGGAGATCGCGCGCAGCGCCAACTATTTCAACGAGGCGCTGATCGATGTCCTCGTCAAGCCCATGGGCCGCTTTCCCTCCAGGGCCTGGTAGGCGTGCGGATCCTGCTTCCGGCGGCGACTGCGCATTGACGGCAGGCCGTCGCATCGCCGTCCCGCCCGACAAGGCGGGGGAGCGGCTGGACCGTTTCCTCGCGGAGGCCCTGCCGGACCTTTCCCGCTCCCGCATACAGCAGTTGATCGTGGAAGGGCACGTCCTTGTCGGAAGCGCCCCCGCGCGCGCATCGTTCAGACTCAAAGGGAACGAAGAAGTGACCGTGGACGTGCCGCCTCCGCGCCCCGCCGATCTCGCCCCGGAAGATCTCCCCTTGCGGATCCTTTTCCAGGACGACCACCTGATCGTCGTGGAAAAACCCTCGGGAATGGTGGTGCATCCGGCGCCGGGACATGCAGGCGGGACGCTGGTGAACGCGCTTCTGGCCTGTACCGGGCGCCTTTCGGGGATCGGCGGGGTCGCGCGTCCGGGTATCGTCCATCGACTCGACCGGGACACCTCCGGGATTCTCGTAGCTGCCAAGACCGACGAAGCCCACGCCAGGCTCTCGGCGCAATTTTCAACTCACAGGGAGGTGGACCGGAGGTACCACGGAATCGTCCGCGGCAGGCCGAAGCGGCCGGAGGGGAAGGTGGAGACCCGGATCGGACGCCATCCGGCGCACAGAAAGAAGATGGCGGTCCTCCCCGAAGGAGGCAGGCAGGCGGTAACCCGTTACCGCGTCGTCGAGTCGTTCGGGTCCTTCTCCCTCGTGGAGTTCCGGCTTGCGACGGGCCGCACCCACCAGGTGCGCGTCCACTGCGCCCACCTCTCGTGCCCGATCGTGGGCGACGAAGTCTACGGGGGCGGCCGGAAGGTCGCTCTCTCGAAAGGGCGGTCCGCGCCGACCGTGACGCTCGACCGGTTCTTCCTCCACGCGTTCCACCTGGGATTCGTACATCCCGTCACCGGGGAACGGATGGAGTTCACCGTCCCGGATCCGCCGGAGTTCGCCGCGTTCCGCGCCGCCGTCCTCGAGGCGAACGAATGATCCCCCCTATTGCGTTTAGACCGGACGGAAGGCGCTGCGCCTCCGGGGCTCCCCCGTCGCGCGTCGCCTTGGCTTCCCCTGCCCATTCGTTTTACGTGCCCATCGGGTATCTCCCAGTGGTCGGCCATGCTGCTATGTATGCCAAGCTTCGCATCCCTTGTTGGGTGGGTTCCACTACAGACGGTGTCGCCTGCGGCTCCCGCGAGGGGGACCCCTTCGGCTTACGCGCCTTCCGTCCTGCCATCGTGAGCGGGGGGAGGCGCCGATGATTCCTTTCTTCGTTCAGTCGCCGCTGCTGAGGACGGTCCGGGGCGTTTATCACGCGTTTCCGGGGATCGATCCGGTGCACGGGAGGAAGTTGCACGACCAGTTGCGGCAGGCGTTCTCCGTGCCCCCCTCCCGCGTGGGGACGCTGAGGCAGGTGCATTCCGCGACCGTGTTGGAGATGGCGGAGACGGACGCGGACGTTCCCGGGCGCCGCTGGCGCGAAGGCGACGCCCTCTGGACGGCGGCACAGGGGACCGGCGTCGGCGTGCGGACAGCCGACTGCGTTCCGGTCCTCCTCGCTCACCGGACCCTGCCGGTCTGCGCTGCGATCCATGCGGGATGGCGGGGCATGGCGGCCGGCGTGATCGGGGAAACGGTGCGACGCATCGCCGCCGGGTTCGGGCCGGGCGCGGTCGCGGGGCTCGTGGCTGCGGCGGGGCCGTCGGCCAAATCGTGCTGCTACGAGGTCGGGGAGGATGCGGCGGGTCCGTTGCGGGAATGCCCCGGCGGCGGGTTGCGCCTCAATAAGGGAAGGACTCCTGGGAAGTGGCGCGCGGACCTTCAACTCCTTGCGGCGGATGCGCTCCTTGCGGCCGGCATTCCGCCTGAAAACGTCGAAACGGCCGGTCCCTGCACGATCTGCTCCCCCCGCTTCCATTCCTTCCGGAGAGAAAAGTCCTTGACCGGCAGGCAGCTTAGTTTTATCTATAAATGGGATTTCGCCGAACGCATCCAATCCATACCGGGACAGGACATCATATGAGCGCTTCCGAGACCCGCCTGCGTATCGAGAACGAGATACTCGCGCGCCAGGAAAAGAAATATTCGGAGGAGGAGCAGGCCAACCACCTGATGAACCTCCTCATGGAGAGCTATCCTCTTCTCTCCGCCACGATCATCGCGCTGGAGCCGGAGGGCAAAGGGATATCGGTCTTCGGCCAGCGTGGCCTCTCGGGGCATTTCATCAAGGAGATGTACGCGCGGAAGGACCATCCGCTCATCGCAGCGGCGCTCAAAGGGGAAGTGGAGGTATCCGGGAGCGACGGGCGGGTGAAGGACCCCGGCTTCCGCCTCGAGCACGAATACAAGGTGCTGTACGCCGTGCCGTGCCGCCTCCAGGGGGAAACGCTGGGAGTTTTCATCGCCGATTCCATGCACCCCGACCTGCTGACGCAGGACATCAGGCATGACTTCCTTGCCTACGCGCGGCTGTCAACCCTGTTTCTTGCCCTGCGGAACCTGCGGGGCAAGGTCTCCCGGGTTCCCGACGTGGACATGGTGACCGGCCTGTTCACCTTCAAGTATTTCCACGAGGTGCTCCACCGGGAAATGACCCGTGGGAAAAAGTTCGGCCATTCGACGGGCCTGATGTTCCTCAAGGTCCGCAATTTGAGGGAGATGAACGAGGTTTACGGCCACGTTACCGCAGACAATGCGCTGGCCGAAGCGGCGGCGAGGATCCGGGCCTCCCTGCGCGACGTGGACTACGTTTCCCGTTCGGGAGGGAACATCTACGTCGTGATGCCGGGGATGACCAAGGCCGACGCGCAGAAGACGGCCGCTAAGATCGTCGAGGGGATGAACTCCTCCCCCGTGGGGAAAGGCGACATCTTCCTTAAGCTTGCGATCGGGATCGCGGCGTACCCCAAGGACGGCGACACGGAGCGCGTGCTGATTCCACACGTGGAATCGATGGTCCACGAATCGATGCGAAAGGGCGGGAACGCCGTGTCCGTATACAAGGAATAGCGCATTCGCCCTCCTTATTTCCCTTGACACGGTGAAACCCGCGGGCGGAAAATGAATCGTACCTGCAGCGAGAGTACCTGCCGGAGCTTTTCAAACCGATAATCGTCTGTGGTAGGGCATATCTTCGATGAACACCCAATTATCCGGGAGAACGTGCATGAACCTGAAAGAATTGAAAGGAATGCGGATCGGCGAATTGACCGAGATCGCGAAGAACCTCAACGTCGACGGAGCGGCGGGGCTCAAGAAACAGGAGCTGATCTTCGCCATACTCCAGGCGCAGACCGACCAGGAGGTCATCGTCTCAGGCGAGGGCACGCTGGAAGTGCTCCCCGACGGCTACGGTTTCTTAAGGTCCCCCGATTCGAACTACCTTCCCGGTCCCGACGACATCTACGTCTCTCCCTCGCAGATCCGCCGGTTCGGGCTTCGCACCGGGGACACCATCAGCGGGCAGATCCGGGCACCCAAGGGAGAGGAGCGGTACTTCGCTCTCCTCAAGGTGGAGAAGATAAACACCGAGGACCCCGAAACCAGCAAGGACAAGATCCTCTTCGACAACCTGACCCCTCTCTACCCGCAGGAAAAATTCACGATGGAGTATGCCCACGACAACTACGCCACCCGGATCATCGACCTGATCGATCCGATCGGCAAGGGGCAGCGGGCACTCATCACGTCGCCCCCCCGGGCGGGAAAAACTATCATCCTTCAGAACATCGCCAACGCGCTTGCGAAGAACCACCCCGAGGTCGTGCTCATCGTCCTCCTCATCGACGAGCGGCCCGAGGAGGTCACCGACATGCAGCGCAGCGTGAAGGGGGAGGTCATCTCCTCCACCTTCGACGAGCCCGCGCAGCGGCACGTGCAGGTGGCGGAGATGGTGCTGGAGAAGGCCAAGCGCCTGGTCGAGCACAAGAAGGACGTAGTGATCCTGCTCGACAGCATCACCCGGCTGGCGCGCGCCTACAACGCCGTCGTCCCGCCGTCCGGCAAGGTGCTATCCGGCGGCGTCGACGCGAACGCCCTGCAGAAGCCGAAGCGGTTCTTCGGGGCCGCGCGGAACATCGAGGAAGGCGGATCTCTCACCATCATCGCGACGGCGCTCATCGAGACCGGCAGCCGGATGGACGAGGTGATCTTCGAGGAGTTCAAGGGAACCGGCAACATGGAGCTCGTCCTCGACCGGAAGATCTCCGAGAAGCGGATCTTCCCGGCGATAGACATCAACAAGTCCGGCACCCGGAAGGAGGAACTGCTGCTCGAGAAGGCGATCCTCCAGCGGGTGTGGATCCTGCGGAAGTTCCTCTCACCGCTGTCGCCGGCGGAGAGCATGGAGTTCCTGCTGGACAAGATTTCCAAGACGAAGACGAACAAGGAATTCTTCGATTCGATGAATTCATGATCCGGTGAGAGGAGAAAGAACGGGATGAAGGAGAAAATCCATCCGAAATACGTGACGTCTACGGTCAAGTGCGCCTGCGGGAACGCCTTCGAAACGATGTCGAACATGGAGGAAATCAAGGTGGCCATCTGCTCCAACTGCCACCCGTTCTTTACGGGAAAGCAGAAGCTCATCGATACCGCCGGACGCATCGAGAAGTTCCACAAGAAGTACGACAAGAAGAAGTAGGACCGTTCAAGGGGCCCGCGGTCTCCCACACGTGAACGTCATCCTGCTGCAGTGCACTCCCGAGCCCGAACGGCTGGTGGCTCTCGCGGCGCGGCTGTGCTATTCCCCGGCGACGCTTGCGGATCTCCAGGAAGACGTCTCCCGGAAGGACGTTCGAAAGCTCGTCCGCCGCGTGCTTTCCATGGGGCACGCCTCCGTCCTTGAGCACGTGGTGTTCACCTACGGAGTAGAGGGGATTTCCCGCGCGACCTCCCATCAACTGGTGCGCCACCGTATAGCCTCCTATTCCCAGCAGAGCCAGCGGTACGTCTCGGCGCGCTTCGGCTACGTGACGCCGGAGACCGTCGCATCGGCGCCGTTGCATGGGAAATTCGAGAAGCACATGAAAGGGAGTGCGGCGCTTTACGAGGAGCTGGTCAAGGCCGGCGTGCCCGCCGAGGACGCGCGGTTCGTGCTTCCCAACGCCACGGAGACGAAGATCCTGATCACGATGAACGCCAGGGAGCTGCACCATTTCTTCGCGCTGCGCCTCTGCCGGCGCGCGCAGTGGGAGATCCGGGAGATGGCAAGGCGGATGCTTGCGATCGCGTGCGAAAGGGCGCCTCTGCTCTTCGAATCGTCGGGGCCGGGGTGCGTGCGAGGGCGCTGCCCGGAGGGGAAGATGACGTGCGGCGATCCGTCGGGTGTCCGTGGCGAGATCGCGGCTTTGAAGGCTGCATCCCGATGATCCATATGGAACCCGGAGAATTGGTGTTGGGAGGCCAGGCGGTCATCGAGGGCGTGATGATGAAAGGGCCGGAGCGGTTCTCCGTCGCGGTGCGGAAGGCCAGCGGGGAGATCCGCGTGAAGGATTTCCCGATCACCGTCAGTCCCGCGCGGTTAGCCATGTCGAAGATGCCGCTTCTGCGCGGCATCGTGACGATGGCTGCGATGCTCGTCATCGGCTACCGGGCCCTGCAATACTCGGCGGACGAGGCGATCGAGGACGCGGAAGAGGCCGATCGGAAGGGAAAAGGTCTTCCGCCCGCGGAGGAGAAACCGGAAGCGGATGCGATAATGAAATCGGAAGCGGTAACCGAAGCAGCCGGGAAGAAAGACGGTAACACGCTCGCCATGGCCGGCGCGCTCGCATTGGCGCTGCTTTTGGGGATCACCCTCTTTTTCTGGCTTCCGCTGCTGGCGACCCGTGGGCTCGCGGCGCTTGTGCCCGCTCTCTCCGGGCGCGTGGCGTTCAACCTGGTCGACGGGGTCCTGCGCCTGCTGGCGTTCGTCGGCTACATCCTGGCGATATCGACGATGAAGGACATACGGCGCATATTCCAGTATCATGGCGCGGAGCACAAGGTGGTCAACGCCTATGAGGGAAAGGCAGTCCTGTCCCCGGAGGCGGTCGCGCCGTATTGCAACCTGCACCCGCGCTGCGGAACGAGCTTCCTTCTCTTCGTGATGGCGGTCAGCATCGTGGTCTTCTCCATGATCCCTCATGAAAGCTCCCTGGCGGTCAAGGCGGGAATGCGCCTTGTCCTGCTGCCCGCGATAGCCGGGATTTCCTACGAAGCGCTCCGGCTCACCGCCCGAAAGGCCGAGTCCCCGTTTTTCCGCGCGATCATCGCCCCCGGCCTTCTCCTTCAGCGGCTGACCACCCGCGAGCCGGACCTCTCCCAGATCGAGGTGGCGATCGCTTCCTTCCGGCGCGTCGTTCCCGGCGGGGGAAGGGAGGCGGGCCTTGTGGAATAAGCTGGAAACCGTCTGCGGACGGGTCCCCGAGCTGGAACGGCTCCTGACGGACCCGGCTGTCGTGGGAAATCAGCGGGAGAGGCAGAAGATAGGACGGGAACTCGCGGAGCTGCGGCCGCTCGCAGAGGCATACGCGCGGTATCGGAAGATCGGGCAGGAGCTGGAAGAGAACCGGCAGCTCATGGAGACGGAGAACGACCCGGATATGCGGGCGATGGCCCGCGACGAGGTCGCCAAGCTCATGCAGGAGCAGGAAACGCTGGCGGCCGAAATCCGCATCCTGCTCCTCCCCAAGGACCCCAACGACGAAAAGAACATCCTGATAGAGATCCGGGCCGGCGCGGGAGGAGAAGAAGCGGCGCTCTTCGCCACGGAGCTGTTCCGCGCCTACTCGATGTACGCCGCGCTGAAAGGGTGGAAGGTCGAGCCCATGTCGCACAGCGAGACGGGGCTCGGCGGCACGAAGGAAGTGATCGCCATGATCGAGGGGAAGGGAGCCTACAGCCGCCTCAAATTCGAGAGCGGCGTACACCGCGTGCAGCGGGTTCCGGCCACCGAGTCGGGCGGGCGGATCCACACCTCCACGGTCACCGTCGCCGTGATGCCGGAGGCCGAAGAGGTGGATGTGCAGGTCAACCAGGAAGACTTGCGGATCGACGTGTTCCGCTCCTCGGGCCCGGGCGGGCAGAGCGTAAACACGACCGATTCGGCGGTGCGCATCACACACGTCCCGACGGGGCTGGTGGTCCAGTGCCAGGACGAGAAATCGCAGCTCAAGAACAAATCGAAAGCGCTCAAGATCCTCCGGTCGCGGCTCTACGATCTCGAAATGGAGAAGCAGCGCGCCGGGCGCGCCGACCTGCGCCGCTCCCAGGTGGGGACGGGGGACCGCAGCGAGCGGATCCGCACCTACAACTTCCCGCAGAACCGCGTGACCGACCACCGCATCGGCCTGACGGTCCACCAGCTCGCGCAGGTGCTGGACGGGGGATTCGACCCGTTCATCGACGCGCTGGTCGGCAACGCCCAGGTCGAAGCCCTCAAGAGCGCGGGATGACCGGTGAAACGTATATCCGATGAAGGGGATGCGATAACGGAGATTCATAACACGGCCTGAAACGATTCCCGGGGGGACGACCGAACCGTCGTCGGGTGCCATGGTTTCCATCGAAAACCTCATCAAGGAAAACGTAAAGCTCTTTTCTCCTCCGGCGATCGCCGTAAGGATACTGGATGCCGTCAAGAAGGAAGAGGGCTCGTTCCGCGAGCTATCCGGCATCATCGAGGCCGACCCGGCGCTGTCCGCCCGCGTCCTGAAAATCGCCAACTCGTCGTTCTATGCCCTGCCGTACAAGGTCGACAGCATCGACAAGGCGCTCCAGATCGTAGGCATAGAGACCCTGAAAAACACCGCCCTTTCCTTCGTCATCACGGGAAAGATGAAGGGCCACGAAGAGGGAAGCTTCGATTTCGATTTCTTCTGGAAGAGGTCGATAACGGCGGCGGTGGGCGCCGACCTCATCGCGTCCCTTATCAACCGGAAAACGGACGAAACGTTCGTCACCGCCCTCCTCCAGGACATCGGCATCGTCATAATGTATTTCGGCAGGAGCAACGAGTACCTGAGGGTCCTCGACGAAAAGAAATCGAGCGGAAGGCCCATCGAGATCGTCGAGAAGGAGATCTTCGGTTTCGACCACCAGGAACTCGGCTCGGAAGCGTTGAAGGAGTGGGGTCTTTCCGAAAACATCTACATGCCGATCCGGTATCACCATTTCGACGGAGCGGCCCCCGAAGATTTCAGCGTACAGGCGGACATACTTCTTCTTTCCGACTGGGTGTCGTCGGTCTACCACGGCTCGAAAAGCACAGAAAAGCTCCGGTCCATAAGGGAAATCCTCGGCAGGAAGTACGGGAAGTCCAGCGACGAGGTCGATGCGCTCGTGGACTCGGCCGCCGAAGGGACCATAGAGATCCTGTCGTCCTTCGAAATCGACCCCGGAGAGATGAAGCCTTTTTCGCAGATCATGCAGGAGGCGAACGAAGAGCTCAGCAGGATGAACCTTTCCTACGAACAGCTTGTCGTGGAATTGAAGCAGGCGAAGGAAACGGCCGAGAAGCTGGCGAACGAGCTGAAGGACGCAAACGACAAGCTGAGGGAGATGGCGTTCCGGGACGGCCTTACGAACCTTTACAACCGGAGGTATTTCCAGGAATTGATGGAGCTGGAGCTCGATCGGTCCAACCGGTACAAACGCCAGTTCTCGTTCATCATGTTCGACATAGACCATTTCAAGAAGGTCAACGACACGTTCGGCCATTCCGCGGGGGATGCGGTCATCAGGGAGATTGCGTCGTTGGCCAACCGGATGACGAGGGATACCGACATGGTGGCCCGTTACGGCGGCGAAGAGTTCGCGGTCATCCTGCCCGAGACCGACATGAGGGGCGCCCTGGTTCTTGCCGAGAGGCTGAGAATCGCCATCGAGAAACTGGAGGTGCCGTGGGATGGATCGGCCCTCAGGGCAACCGTCAGCCTGGGTGTGACGACCTGCACCCCTGAATCCGGGATCAATGACACGGCGATTATCATCGATGCCGCCGACAAGGCGCTGTACAATTCCAAGGCGGCGGGACGGAACAAGGTCGGTTTCGTCGGCCTGTCGGGCAGTTGATTCGACCCGGCGCAGGTCCACCTGTTCTTTCCCCGGCGCGGATTGCGGTTGAAACGTGAAACTGTCCGCATTGCTCGACCTGTGCCGGAGGGAACTTGCGGCGGCGGGGATCGACCGCCGCGCGGAGGCGGAGATCCTCGTTTCGGCGATGGCCGGCGTGCCGCGGTCGCGGCTTTTCGCGGAAGGGGGCCGGGAAGCGGGAGACCTTGCGGGCGCGCTGCGGGCGTGGATCGCTCGCCGCGCCGCGGGGGAGCCGATCCAGTACATCCTGGGAGCGTGGGAGTTTTATGGCAGGGAATTCCGCCTGACCCGCGACACGCTGATCCCGAGACCCGAGACGGAAGGCTTGGTCGAGCGTGTCGTCGATTCCCTTCGGGGGAGGGGACGCGACGGCGCGCTTTGCCTCGACGTCGGGACCGGCAGCGGAGCGATCGCGGTCACGCTCGCCGCGGAGCTTCCCGCGGCAAGGGTGGTGGCGGTGGACATATCCGCGGGAGCGCTTCGCGCGGCGCGGGATAACGCCGTGCGGCACGGGGTCTCGCGCCGCGTCCGTATACTGCGCGCGGACGCATATTCCGCCTTGAAATGTGGAAACCGATTTGATGTAGTGGTCTCCAACCCGCCGTACATTCCCGAAGGAGAGTGGGATTCCCTGCCCGCGGAAGTGCGGGGCTTCGAGCCTCCCGCGGCGCTCCTGGCGGGGGCCGACGGGCTGGACATGCTGCGTCGTCTCGCGGCCGGCGCAAGTGAAATGCTCGCCCCCGGCGGCGAGCTCTGGTGCGAGATCGGCGAGTCGCAGGGGGAAGCCGTCCGGCGGCTTCCTTCCCGCGGCATGCGATTCGTGGACGTGTACCGGGACCTCGCGGGCCGGGAGCGTATCGCACGCTGGGAAAAAGCGGGCTGAAAGGCATACGCGAAATGGACATCTTCGTAATCCAGGGAGGAAACAGGCTGTCGGGGACGGTAAACGTCTCCGGCTCGAAGAACGCGGTCCTCCCCCTCATGGCAGCTTCGCTGCTCGCGGACGGCCCCATGGAGATCGTCGGCGCGCCGCGCCTGCGGGACATCGCGACCCTCGGCAAGGTCCTCGGCCACATGGGAGCCGCGGTGGAGAGGATCGACGCGGGAGCGGACGGCCGTGAGACGGTGCGGATCGACCCGCGAAATGTCGAGAAGGCCGAGGCCCCTTACGATCTCGTCAAGACCATGCGCGCCTCGGTGCTCGTCCTCGGCCCTCTGGCGGCGCGTCACGGCATGGCCCGGATTTCCCTTCCCGGCGGCTGCGCGATCGGCGCGCGTCCCATCGACCAGCACCTGAAAGGGCTGGAGCTGCTCGGCGCCCGTACGACGCTCGCGGAAGGCTACGTCGAGGTGGACGCGGCGAAGCTGAAAGGCGCGACCGTTTATTTCGACATGAAGACCGTCACCGGCACCGAGAACCTCATGATGGCGGCCACGCTGGCGAAGGGGACGACCCTGCTGAAAAACGCCGCCCGGGAGCCGGAAGTCTGCGACCTTGCGAAGGCCTTGCGGGCGATGGGCGCGGACATCGAAGGAGAGGGGACGGACGAGATCGCGGTGCGGGGGGTGGCGTCGCTGCGAGGCATCCGGCACGAGGTTGTCGCCGACCGGATCGAGGCCTCGACGCTGCTGCTGGCAGGCGCGATCACCGGAGGGGACGTTACGGTCGCAGGAGCAGACGCTTCCCTCCTGGACGCTGTCCTCACGAAGCTGCAGGAGAGCGGAGCGGAGATCTCCGTTTCCCCCGGATCCGTCCGGGTCCGCAGGGAAAGGCCGATCCGGTCTATCAACATAGAGACCTCCCCCTATCCCGGGTTCCCCACCGACGTGCAGGCGCAGTTCATGGCGTACCTGTGCCTCGGCGACGGGTTCAGCATAGTGCGCGAAACGATCTTCGAGAACCGGTTCATGCACGTGGCCGAATTGCGCCGGATGGGAGCGAAGATCGACGTTTCCGGCAACACCGCGGCCGTCAAGGGAGTGCCCGAGCTTTCCGGCGCACCGCTGATGGCGACCGACCTGCGCGCCTCCGCCTCGCTTGTGCTGGCGGGGCTGGCGGCGAAGGGGACGACGGAAGTGCTGCGCATTTACCACCTCGACCGAGGGTACGAAGCGCTTGAGGACAAGCTTTCCTCACTCGGCGCCCGGATCGCCCGGGTGAAGGAGTAGCCCACATTTTTCACCAGGCTTCTGCTGCTGCGGCGGATACAGGCGACGTCCATGGATGGACAAGTGCCGCGGGAGCCATGGATGGCGGGAGCGGCCATGTCTACTGCGTTGCGCTCGGTCGGGCTCCTCGACGTAGTGTAAACTACGTCTGCGGGGCCCTCGGTCGCGACGCCTTGTAGCCTTACCCGTCTCCACCGCCTCGCGACGAACCCTGGTGAAAAAAGTGGGCTGGGAGGAAACACGTGCACTGGGTGAAATCCGGAACGGCCGCATTCCGCAAAAGCCTTGAGGACACCCGCAACCGGGGCGCCGTGGATTCGGCCAAGGTGTCCGCGGCGGTGGCGGAGATGATCTCGCGGGTACATAAGGAGGGCGACGCGGCGCTCGCGGAGTACACCCTTCGATTCGACGGGTTCGACCCGCGCAAAAAAGGGTTCGCCGTGTCCGCCAAAGAGATCGATGCCGCATGGAGGCGGACGCCGAAGGCCCTCAAGGAATCCCTTTCCTTCGCGGCAGGGCGCATCGAGGCGTTCCATGCCCACCAGGCGCAGTCGGGCTACACGGCCGAGATCCCCGGGGCGATCCTGGGACAGCGGGTGATCCCGGTCTCCCGCGCAGGTGTATATGTCCCCGGCGGCAAGGCGGCCTACCCGTCGACGCTTCTTATGAATTCCATCCCTGCGCGCGTCGCGGGAGTACGCCAGGTGATCGTCGCATGCCCCGCGCCGGGCGGAAAAATCCCCGACGTCGTCCTCGCCGCCGCGCGCATAGCGGGAGTATCTGCCGTCTACCGCCTCGGCGGCGCACAGGCGATCGCGGCGCTTGCATACGGCACGGAATCGGTTCCGAAAGTGGATGTCGTCGCGGGTCCGGGAAACGCCTACGTGACCGAAGCGAAGCGCCAGGTGTACGGCATCGTCGGCATCGACATGCTGGCGGGGCCGAGCGAGCTTGCCGTGCTGGCGGACGGCTCAGCCAAACCGTCGTACGTCGCCGCGGACCTCCTTTCGCAGGCGGAGCACGACGAGGACGCCTTCGTCGCGCTGGTGACCGATTCCGCCGCCCTTTCGCGGAAGGTGGAGGCGGAAATCCTCCGGCAGGCCGGGCGGCTTCCGCGGAGGAAAATCCTCGATGCTTCCCTTTCGCGCGCCAGGGGCTTTCTCGTCCGCGGATTGAAGGAAGGGATCGAGACGATCAACGCCATCGCGCCCGAACATTTGAGCATTATGGTGGAAAACCCGTGGAGCGCGCTCGAAGGTGTGCGAAACGCGGGCACCGCGTTCCTCGGTCCCTATTCCCCCGTTGCGGTGGGTGATTACGTGGCAGGAATCAACCACACGCTTCCGACCGGCGGGGCGGCGGCCTTTTCCTCCCCCCTCGGAGTGGGTAACTTCCTCAAGCGGATGAATGTGGTATCATATCAAATTCGCGCCCTTACGGCCGATGCGCCGCATGTCGCGCGACTCGCCGGGAAGGAGGGCCTCGCTGCCCACGCGCAGGCCGTCCGGGAACGGATCGACAAGGAGGCGTGACGCGGATGCCCAGGGAAGCGACGATTTCCCGCCGGACGAAGGAAACCGACATCGCCCTGTCCCTCAGGCTCGAAGGGGAGGGCGCATCGAAGATATCCACGACCGTGGCCTTCCTGGACCACATGCTTGCTCTCTTTTCCCGCCACGGCTTCTTCGATCTCGATGTGAGCGCCAAGGGGGACACCGAGGTCGATTTCCACCACCTGGTGGAGGATGTCGGCATCTGCCTCGGGGAGGCATTCCGAAAAAGCCTGGGGAACATGACGGGCATCGCACGTTACGCATTCGCGAGCGTCCCCATGATCGAGTCGCTTGCCGATGTAAGCGTCGACGTCTCCGCGCGCCCGCACCTGGTGTTCCACTGCCCGTTGAAGAGCGACAAGGTCGGATCTTTCGACGTGGAGCTGGTGGAAGAGTTCCTGCGCGCCTTTTCCCAGTCCTCGGGAACCTGCATACACGTGAACGTCCCCTACGGGAGCAACGCCCACCACACGATCGAGGCCGTTTTCAAGGCGCTGGCGCGCGCGATGGCGGACGCCGTGCGTATCGATCCGCGGGTTAAGGGGGTCCCTTCCACCAAGGGCGTTCTCGGATGAGCGGGACGGGGTCCATCGGCGTCGTCGATTACGGGATGGGAAACCTTCGCAGCGTCAGCAAGGCGCTGGAGTCGCTCGGGTTCCCTACGCTCGTAAGCGGCGATGCAAGGGAACTTTCCCGTTGCCGTGGCGTCGTCCTGCCCGGAGTGGGCGCCTTCCGCGACTGCATGGATAACTTGTCGAGGCAGGGGCTGCTTCCCTTCCTTTCCGACGCGCTCGCGGACGGCAGGCCCTTCCTCGGGATCTGCCTGGGGCAGCAACTCCTCTTTTCCGAAAGCGAGGAGTTCGGGAGGCACGAAGGGATCGGTTTCTTCCCCGGTCAAGTGGTTCGATTTCCCGCAAGGCCTGCGGGCGCCGGAGGGGCGGCCTTGAAGGTTCCGCACATGGGATGGAACCGCGTGGAGTTTTCGGGGGATCACCCGATGCTCCGCGGCATCCCTTCGGGGTCGTACTTCTACTTCGTACACTCCTACTACGTTATGCCGGACGATGCCGCCATCGTCGCATGCAGGACATCCTACGGAGTCGAGTTCGCATCCGGCGTGGGGAAGGGGAACCTGCTCGCGGTCCAGTTCCATCCGGAGAAAAGCCAGGTGGCCGGGCTCGCTCTCCTCTCCAACTTCGGCCGGCTTTGCCGTGAAGCCGCGTAAGGAGGACCCATGCCCTTCGAAGTGATTCCGGCCATCGATATCCAGGGAGGCAAGGCGGTCCGGCTGCGCCAGGGGCGCGCGGAGGAATCCACGGTATTCGCGGACTCTCCGCTGGATGTGGCGAAACGGTTTGCCGCGGCCGGCGCGCCCCGTCTCCACGTCGTGGACCTCGACGGGGCGTTCACGGGGAAGCCGGTCAACTTCGACATCATCCGGCGAATCTGCGCCGCCGTGGAGGTCCCGGTGCAGGTGGGCGGGGGGGTGAGGAATTTCCACATCGCCTCCCGGTACTTCGCCGCCGGAGTGGCGCGAATCATCCTTGGAACCTCGGCAGTCCGCAACCCCGAAGAGGTCCTGCGAATCACAAAGGCATATCCGGGGAAGACGGCGGCGTCGATCGACGCACGGGACGGGAAAGCGGCGATACGGGGATGGGTCGAGGTGACGGGAGTGGACGCGGCGGACCTAGCCCGGCAGTTGGAGGGAGGCGGGGTATCCTGCTTCATCTACACCGACATCTCACGCGACGGCATGATGTCCGGCCCCAATTTCCCGAGCATCGGCGCCTTCGCGAAAGGGATCGCCACCCCGGTGATCGCCTCCGGCGGCGTCACCACGCTGGCGGACGTGGAGGCGCTTGCGGCGATGGAGGGCGAAGGGGTCTGCGGCGCGATTATCGGGAGGGCGCTATATGACGGGTCGATCTTGCTGAAGGACGCGCTGCGGCTCGAACGCAGGTAAAGGATAGCGGAGATGCTCGCCAAGCGGATCATACCCTGCCTCGACGTCAAGGACGGCCGTGTCGTCAAGGGGGTGAATTTCGTGAACCTGCGCGACGCGGGCGACCCCGTGGAAGTCGCCCGCAGGTACGACGAGGAAGAGGCCGACGAGCTCGTTTTCCTGGACATAACCGCTTCCCACGAGCGCCGGGACATCATCATCGACGTCGTGCGCCGGACTGCGGAGCAGGTATTCATGCCGCTGACGGTAGGCGGCGGGGTGCGCACGATCGAAGACATACGGAACCTTCTGTCCGCGGGCGCCGACAAGGTATCGATCAATACCGCGGCGGTCGCGGATCCCGACTTCGTGAGGCGCGCGGCCGAGAGGTTCGGCAGCCAGTGCACCGTGGTCGCGATCGACGCGCGGGCGATCCCGGGACGGCCCGGCGCATGGGAGGTTTACACGCACGGGGGGCGACGTCCAACGGGGATCGACGCGATCGATTGGGCGGCCCGCATGGAAGAGCTGGGATCGGGGGAAATCCTGCTGACCAGCATGGACCGGGACGGAACACGGGACGGCTACGACATTCCGCTTACGCGTGCCGTCTCGGACCGCGTCGGGATTCCCGTGATCGCCTCCGGGGGAGTCGGAAACCTGGAACACCTGGCGGAAGGGTTGACGGCGGGGTGCGCGGATGCCGTGCTGGCGGCGTCCATCTTCCATTACGCGGAATTCACGGTGGGCGAGGCGAAGGAATACCTGAGGCAACGCGGGGTGCCTGTGCGGGCAAGCGCCCGGGGGACGATCTTCTCGCCGGCGCATGATGCAGGTGGCTCGGCGCCGCGGCCGGCGGCGGGAGGAGGGAAATGACGGCGGACGAATTGATCGCCATGATCAAGTTCGACGGGCGGGGGCTTGTGCCCGTGGTGACGCAGGAGGTTTCCGACGGCGTGGTTCTAATGGTCGCCTGGGCGAACGACGACGCCATCAGGAACACATTTGCGACGGGGCACGCCACATATTGGAGCCGGTCGCGCAGCTCCCTCTGGATCAAGGGAGAGACATCCGGACACTTCCAGAACGTGGAGGAAGTGCGGTACGATTGCGATGTGGATACGCTCCTATACCGCGTGCGGCAGGAGGGGCCCGCATGCCATACGGGAGAGCGCACATGTTTTTATCGAAGCGCCTGGCGGCGCCAAGGGGGATGACGATGGCCGACGATTGCATCTTTTGCAGGATCGTGCGGAAGGAGGTTCCTTCCCAGCCGATATTCGAGGACCACGATCTGATCGCCGTCCCGGACATCCAGCCTGCCGCGCCGGTTCACGTGCTGATCATTCCCAAGGAGCACATGGTCAACCTGAACGACGTGGGGAAGAACGACGTGGGGGTTCTCGGTAAAATGCTCCGGCTTTCGGCGAAGATCGCCAACGAGAAGGGAATCGCGGAGTCGGGATACAGGGTCGTCATAAACAACGGGGAGGACGGCGGACAGGTGGTTCCCCACCTGCACCTCCACCTGCTCGGAGGCAAGCCGTTGAACCACAAGATGGGTTGATCCCGCCGGGAAACGGAGGCAAGCCGAACGGATGAAACATAACCGGTATTTCGAGGACAAGGTACAAAGCCTTGGATTCGCGGACGCGGAGGGCGACGCGACCGTCGGCGTGATAGAGCCCGGGGAATACGCGTTCGGCACCTCCAGGCAGGAACGGATGAAGGTGGTCTCGGGCGTGCTCTGGTACCTGGTCCCGGGGAAATCATGGCTTTCGGCGGGCGCCGGTGAAGCGTTCGATGTGCCTGCCGGGGTGACCTTCGAGGTCAAGGCGGAAGGCTACGTAAGCTATCTCTGCCGTTACCTTTAACCCGCATGGCTTCGAAAAATCAGGTGAATCCATTCCTTGACTTCAGGGAAAATGGGTTTATAATATTGAAATTTTCGGCATTTCGCTGGCAAGGGAAGGGGTGATCACTCTATGCCGGGCGTCCGCGTAAAGGAAGAGGAGCCCTTCGAAAGCGTACTGAAACGGTTCAAGAAACAATGCGAGAAAGCCGGGATCCTGTCGGAGATCCGCAAGCGGGAGCATTACGAAAAACCCAGCGTCAAGCGGAAGAAGAAGGCATTGGCGGCAAGGAAGCGCGCGCTGAAGAAAATGAAGAAGATGAGCCGGTGACGGATGGGACTGAAAGATACGTTGCATAAAGACATGCAGAAAGCGGCCAAGGAGAGGAATTCCTTGGCCCTTTCTACTTTGCGTATGGCGCTGGCCGAGATCAAGAACAAGGAGATCGAGGCGCGCGGGGAACTTCCCGACGACACGATACTTAAGGCCCTGGCGTCGATGGTCAAGCGGCGCAGGGAATCGATCGAACTGTTCATGAAAGGGAACCGGTCCGATCTCGCGGAGAAGGAGCAGGGCGAGATCGCCGTGCTCGAGGCGTATCTCCCGAAGGGGCTTTCCGAAGCGGAGATCGAAGCCTTGGTGCGCGAGGCGATCGCGGCCGCAGGCGCCAAGGCCCCGTCTGACATGGGCCGCGTCATGAAAGAGCTGATGCCGAAAGTGGCGGGCCGCGCCGACGGCAAGGCGGTAAACGAAATCGTCCGCCGCCTGCTGGCAGGCTGAGCCGGTTGCAAATAAGGGAGGCTGTCCCTGGCGGCAATACCGCCCGGGGCATTTTTCGTTTGGGGCCGCGGTAACGTGGGAGGCCGCATCTCCGAAAGCACAATCCGCGAAATAAGGGAAAAAGCGGACATCGTGGCGGTGGTGTCCGAAACCGTTCCCCTTTCGCGCTCGGGAGCAAGCTACAGGGGGCTGTGCCCGTTCCATAGAGAGAAGACGCCTTCGTTCTTCGTCAACCCGTCGCGGCAGGCGTTCAAGTGCTTCGGTTGCGGGGAAGGAGGGTCGGTCTTCCACTTCCTGATGAAAGTGCGCAACCTTTCCTTCGGGGAGGCAGTCGAAGACCTTGGCGAGAGGTACGGTGTCCCCATCCAATACGAGAAGGGGGCCGTTCCCCGCAAGCCGGGAGAGGATCTCTACGGGATACTCCGCCTGGCGTCCGATACTTATCGCGAACTCCTCCGTACTTCCCCTTCGGGGAAGGCCGCGAGAGAGTTTCTCGTTCGCCGGGGGGTCGCGCCGGAAGCGGCGCAGGAATTTTTCCTGGGGTACGGGGGCCAGGGTAAGGAGATTCTTGCCGTCCTGGCGCGGGAAGGGATCGATCCCGCCAAGGCAGCGCAGGCCGGGCTGCTCTTCCCGCAGGAGGGCGGAGGGTACAGGGAACGGTTCCGGGGACGCCTGATATTCCCCGTCTCGGATGCGCGGGGGCGCGTATGCGGGTTCGGGGCCAGGGCGCTCGACGACGCGCAGCCGAAATACCTGAATTCGCCGGATTCGGATCTTTATCGGAAGAGTTCGCTTCTTTACGGTCTCTTCCAGGCGCTGCCCGCCATAAGGAACGAAAAGAAGGTGCTGGTGGTCGAGGGTTACATGGACCTGATCGGCCTCTGGCAGAAGGGAATAAGGAACGTAGTGGCTACATGCGGGACGTCGCTCACCGAGTCCCATGCACGGACGCTGAAGCGGCTATCGGATACCGTCATCCTATTTTATGACGGGGACGTGGCCGGAAAACGCTCCGCAGTGAGGGCGGGAGGACCATTGTACGCGGCCGGTGCGAGCCCGATGGTCCTGTTCCCGCCGAAGGGTATGGATCCGGACGACTGGGCGAAGGAATCGGGTTCGGGGGAACTTTCGGACCGTATAGCCCGTGCGATGCCCCTTATGGAATACATCGAGCGGGCGGCTGCCCGGAAATTCGATCTTTCCCAGATCGCCGGGAAGCTTTCGTATCTGCGCCTCATGGGGAAGTACCTCCCCTGGGTCACCGAGCCCGCCGAGCAGCGGCTATATGTACAGCGGGTGGCGAAGTCGGCCGGCCTCCCCGAGGAGACCGTGCTGGAGCAGTTCCGGAGGAAGGGGGCTCCGGACGCCGCCGCATCCCCCGGCATCCCCGGCAGGTCGACCGGAAGCAGGCCCGAGGAACGGATGCTGCTGTGCCTGCTTTCGAAGGCCCCGTCGCTCCTCGGCGTTATGGCCCGGGACGGAGTGACGGAGTTCGTCGAAAGCGGCGAGGTCCGGGAGGTGATAGAGCGCTTCGCCCGGCGCGCCGGAGAGGGAGCGGGGGCGGTCCTTGAAGACGTGCTCGACGACGAAATCTCCGAGGAGGCCCGGAAAACGCTTTCCGAGGAAATCCTGAGGGCGGAAACGGCGGCGGGCGACCCGGGGCGGATTTATCCGGACCTGGTGCTGGGCATGAAAATCCGGCGGCTGGAGCGGGAGATCGCCCGTCTCGGAGAGGCCAGCAAGAAGGCGGCCGGCGCAGGCGACCGGTCGCTGGCCCAGGAAATGTTCACGGCGCAGAAGGCCGCCAAGCTCGAGAAGGAACGGCTGGAGCGGGAACGAAGAACGCGAGCGTGAGGAGAAGCGGAATGGCCAGGAGGAAACATCTGGACGGCATCGACGGTCTGGTCGAGAAGGGGCGCGCCCAGGGGTTCGTCACCTACGACGAGCTGAACAGCGTCCTTCCCCCGGACATCCTGACGGGGGACCAGATCGACGACGTGATGGAGATCTTCGGGGAGAACGCGATCGAGGTAGTCGACGCCTTCCAGAAGGTCCCGGTCGCCGGCAGGGAACTCCTGATCGGCGAGGAAGAAGCCGCAGAGGAGGAAGAAACGGCGGTGGAGGGGGAAGCAGCGGTCGAGGAAGAGGAAGAAATCGACTACGCAGGCGGGATCAAGGGGAACGACCCCGTGCGCCTCTACCTCAAGGAGATGGGCTCGATCCCGCTGTTGAACCGGGAGGGAGAGGTCAGCCTGGCGAAGCGGATAGAGGACGGGGAGCGGGACATCGTCACCGCCGTCAAGAACTGCCGCATAGCGCTCGACGAGCTGTCCGACATCGGGGCCAAGCTGAAGACCGGCGAGCTCCAGATCCAGGACGTGATCAAGGACCTTGACGAGGACTCCACCGAGGAGGAAGAGCAGGCGGCCCGGGAAAAGGTCCTGAACATCATCACGCGGATCCGAAAGACCCGGCAGGCGGTGCGGGAATGCGGCGAGCGCCTGAAGAAAAAGAAGATCCCCGAGAAGGAGCGGAAGGCCCTTAAAAAGCGGGAATCCGAGCTGGGCGTCCGCGTGGCGGACCTCATCCAGGAGATCCATCTCAAGGAGCGCCAGATCGAGACGATCAGCGGCAAGATCCGGGGCTTCGCTGACGCCATCGAGGATGCGGAAGGCAGGATAAAGGCGTGCTGCGCTAAGACCCGCATGGGCGAGAGGGAGCTGCTCCAGTACCTATCGAAGATCCGCGGGAAGAAGGCGAAGATCGCGCAGGCCGCGATGAAGCTCCACGTCGGCAAGGAGAAGCTCCTCGACATGGACAGGGTCATCCGCGAGGCGAGATCGCAGATCAGGAAGGTGGAGCGCGAAGCGGGCCTTGGCGCCACTGAACTGAAAAACACCCTCCGGGCGATCGAGGAAGGGGAACAGAAGGTCCGCGAGGCGAAGCGGGAACTCGTAGAGGCGAATTTAAGGCTCGTCGTCTCCATCGCGAAGAAGTATACGAACCGCGGACTCCAGTTCCTCGACCTTATCCAGGAGGGGAACATCGGCCTGATGAAGGCGGTGGACAAGTTCGAGTACCGCCGGGGGTACAAGTTCTCCACTTATGCCACGTGGTGGATACGGCAGGCGATCACTCGCGCTATCGCCGACCAGGCCCGCACGATCCGCATCCCGGTGCACATGATCGAGACGATAAACAAGCTGATCCGCACCTCCCGCTATCTTGTCCAGGAACTGGGGCGCGAGCCGACCCCGGAAGAGATCGCCGAGCGGATGGACATACCGCTTGAGAAGGTGCGCAAGGTACTGAAGATCGCCAAGGAGCCGATCTCCCTCGAGACGCCCATCGGCGAGGAGGAAGACAGCCACCTGGGAGATTTCATCGAGGACAAGAACACGGCGTCCCCGGTGGAGTCGGTCATAAACATCGACCTGGCCGAGCAGGTGAACAAGGTGCTGGGATCGCTCACCCCGAGGGAGGAGCGGGTCCTGCGGATGAGGTTCGGCATCGGAGAAAAATCGGACCACACGCTCGAGGAGGTAGGGCAGGACTTCGAGGTGACGCGGGAGCGGATCAGGCAGATCGAGGCGAAGGCGCTGCGGAAACTTCGCCATCCCAGCCGCAGCAAGCGGCTGCGGACGTTCCTCGAGTAGGTTGACAACGGCGCTTTCGGGCGTAAATGATAGGGAAAGGAGAGGTTGGGAAGCGGATTTTCGGGGGCCCATAGCTCAGTTGGTCAGAGCCACCGGCTCATAACCGGTCGGTCCCTGGTTCGAGGCCAGGTGGGCCCACCAACCAAGAACATGATATGCCGATGGAAGTGATCGGATCTATACGCACGATTCCGCGAAATGCACCGAGCCCCGGTGCATTTTTCGTTTCGGCGGGAGAGCGGGGCAGGTGAGCCCCCGCGCCGTTACCGTCAGGGACGTCTATAGCGCGCTCGACGACCATTATCCATTCGCCCACCGCGCCGACTGGGACAACGTGGGGATTCTCGCCGGGGACCCGCAAGCGCCCGTCCGCACCGTCCTTGCGGCGCTCGACGCCACTCCGGCGGCGATTTCCCTGTGCGGCAGGATGCGCCCGGACCTTCTGCTGACCCACCATCCCGTCGTCTTCACCCCCCTGAAAGCCGTACGCGCCGACCAGGCGGATTCCTCCGCCGCCTACTCCCTGCTGCGGATGGGAACGGCCGTGATCTCCGCGCATACGAATGCCGACGTCGCGCCTCGCGGAGTGTCCTGGGCGGTCGCCCGCAGGCTGGGACTTGCCGGCATCCGGCCGCTTATACCGGGCGAGCCGTCGGACGCCTGCAAGGTGGCGGTCTTCGTGCCGCCCGACCGCGCGGACGCCGTGATGACGGCCTTCTCCGAAGCGGGTGCGGGAAGGATCGGCGAATATTCACGCTGCTCCTTCCGCGTTTCCGGCGTCGGGACGTTTCTCCCATCGAATGCTGCGAGCCCTTTTATCGGTGAATCCGGCAAGGAGGAGAGGGCGGAGGAGATCCGCCTTGAAACGGTAGTCGCGCGAAGCCAACTGCCGCAGGCGTTGGCAGCGGTCAGGCGCGCGCACCCCTACGAGGAACCGGCGATCGACGTTTATCCCCTTACGGGAGGTTCGCTCGGGGGAGGAATCGGCGCGGTTGGGGAGCTGCGGGGTTCCGCGCCTCTCGAAGCCGTGCTGGCGGAGGTCTTCCGCAGGATCCGGCCCTCCTGGATCAAGGTGTCCGGACCGCGAAGGAAGACGGTGCGCCGGATCGCGGTGGTCGCGGGGAGCGGGGCGGAGTTCGCGAAGGCCGCGCGGGATGCGGGCGCGGACCTCTACGTGACGGGAGACGTGAAATATCACCAGGCGCTCGAGGCGGCCGCGGGGACGATGGCCGTCGCCGACGTCGGGCACGGATCGGCGGAGCGGTGGATACTCCCGGAGTTCCGCCGGGTGCTCTCGGAACGGTTCGGCAAGGCGATGAAGGTCCGTGTGTTCATGGAAAAGGAGCCCCAAAGGACGTTCCGTCCGGGGCCTGCCAAAGGAGGGACGCTGCGTTGATGGAACAGGTGAAGATCCTGATCGACATGCAGGAAATCATGGGGCGGATGCGGGCGCTCCAGGCGGACAAGCACAAGGTGCCGCTCGAGGTGGCGGACCTGAAGGCGCTTTTCGAGGAAAGGGAGGCGAAGTTCCTGGCCGCCCAGCAGGAATTCGAACAGCTGAAGAAGGACCGGAGGGATAAGGAGCGGGAGATCGAGGAGGAGCGCGACAAGGTCGAGCGGGCGAAGGCGAAGCTGATGTCGATCAAGACGAACAAGGAATATTACGCGATGCTCAAGGAGATAGAGCAGACCAAGCGCGCCAACACGCAGCGCGAGGACGAGCTGCTGGAGATCCTTGCCCGCTACGAGGAGACGGAGAAGCGGCTCTCCGAGTTCCACGCGGAGGTCGACGAGGTCGAGGGGAAGTACCGCGAGAGGATGGTGGACATCGAGGCGCGGATGGGGAGCTTCGACAAGGACATCGCCGCGCTGGACGGAAAGAAGGCGGAGGTGGCCAAACGTCTCGAGCCGGGGCTTGCGCGTCGGTTCGAGATGATCTTCGACCGGCGCGACGGCGTCGCGATCGTCGCGGCGAGGAACCAGTCGTGCACCGGCTGCCACATGAACATTTCCCCCCAGCTTTATAACCTGCTTCAGCGTGACGACCGGATCTACGCCTGCCCGAACTGCAAACGGATCCTCTACTACGAGCCCCCGCCGGCCGAGGAGGCCTCCGCGCAGTGAAAGGCCATGCGCTAACGCTGCGGACCGACGGCGCCAGCCGCGGGAACCCCGGTCCCGCGGGTATCGGGGCGGTTATCGAGGCCGACGGGACGGGAAAGGTCGCGGAGTTTCTCGCCTACATCGGGGAAACGACGAACAACGTGGCCGAGTACCGGGCGCTATTGCTGGCCCTCGAGGAAGCGGAGAAGCTCTCTCCCCGGTCCATCACAGTCCGGTCGGACTCGGAGCTTCTCGTCAGGCAGCTGAACGGGCAGTACAAGGTCAAATCGCCGCACCTGAAGCCCCTGTTCCTGGAGGCGGTCCGGCGGTTGCGGCGCTTCCCGGAGGCGCGTATACTGCATGTGGTTCGCGAGGAGAACGCGCAGGCGGATCTTCTCGCCAATCGGGCGATAGACGAACATTTCAAACACGTTTGAGGAGGCCAGGCGGCCGCCGGCCCTCCTTCGCAGCGGCTTGCGCCGCCGCTTCGGAGGGCGGGAGGAAAGTCCGGGCTCCGCAGGGCAGGGTGCCGGGTAATTCCCGGTGGGGGCGACCCCGAGGACAGTGCCACAGAAAACATACCGCCCACCTTCGCTTCTCGCATCCCATCCGGGATGCGCTCGAAGCTACGGAGGGTAAGGGTGAAACGGCGAGGTAAGAGCTCACCGCGCGCCGGGCAACCGTCGCGGCACGGCAAACCACACCCGGAGCAAGACCGAATAGGAGGGCGACTCCGCGGCTCGTCAAGCGGGGGAAGGGCGGCCCGCCCGGGGCCCTCGGGTCAAGGTCGCTAAAGGCGAAGCGGCAACGCGCGCCGTAGAGAAATGGCCGTCACTCCGACCGGGCAACCGGGCGGGGCACAGAACCCGGCTTACGGCCTCCTCGAAGTTTTTTTCTGATCCGCAGTGCATCCCGGCGGGGGACAGATCCCCGGTTCATGTCTCCCAATACACACTTAAGGAGCGAAACCGATGGCAGAATTCCAGTACCAGGACCCCTTTCCCCTCGGGAAGGATGAGACGAAGTACCGGCTGCTGACGAAGGACTACGTCTCTACATCGAAGTTCGACGGGGCCGAAGTGCTGAAAGTCGATCCGGAAGCGCTCGCCTTCGTGGCCCACCAGGCGATGCGGGAAGTCTCCTTCCTCCTGCGCCCGGCGCATCTCGAGAAGGTCGCGGCGATCCTCTCGGATCCGCAGAGCTCTCCCAACGACCGCGGCGTAGCTGTGGCGCTGCTGCGGAACGCCGAGGTTGCCGCAAAGTTCGTGCTCCCGTTCTGCCAGGACACCGGCACCGCCACGATCGTAGGCAAAAAGGGGCAGCGGGTGTGGACCGGCGTGAAGGACGAGGAGTTCCTTTCGAAGGGCGTGTTCAAGACCTACACGGAGGAGAGCCTGCGTTACTCGCAGACGGTCCCCCTGACGATGTACGAGGAAGTGAATTCCGGCTGCAACCTGCCCGCACAGATCGACCTCTACGCGACCGACGGGGTGGAGTACAAATTCCTCTTCGTCGCCAAAGGCGGCGGCTCCGCAAACAAGAATTATCTGTACCAGGAGACCAAGGCACTCCTCAATCCCGCAAGCCTCGAGAAGTTCCTCGTGGAGAAGATGAAGTCCCTGGGCACAGCCGCCTGCCCGCCGTACCACCTTGCGTTCGTGGTCGGTGGAACGTCCGCGGAGGCGTGCCTGAAAACGGTCAAGCTGGCCTCCACCGGTTACCTTGACGCCCTTCCCACGAGCGGGAACAAGGGCGGACAGGCGTTCCGCGACATCGAAATGGAAAATAAGATTCTTGAAGCCGCGTACAAGTGCGGTCTCGGCGCGCAGTTCGGCGGCAAGCACTTCGCGCTCGACGTCCGCGTGGTCCGGCTGCCGCGCCACGGCGCCTCCTGCCCGGTCGCGATGGGCGTCTCCTGCTCCGCCGACAGGAACATCAAGGCGAAGATCAACAATGACGGGATCTGGCTCGAGGAGATGGAGAAGAATCCCGGGCGGTTCATCCCCGACAAGTACCGCGGAAAGCACGAGCACGGCGTGGTGAAGATCGACCTCAACAGGCCGATGAAGGAGATCCTCGCCGACCTTACGAAATACCCGGTCACCACGCAGCTATCGCTCAGCGGCACGATCGTCGTCGGACGGGACATCGCGCATGCGAAGATCAAGGAGCGGCTCGACAGCGGGAAGGGGATGCCGCAGTACCTGAAGGACCACCCGATCTACTACGCAGGCCCCGCAAAAACCCCCAAGGGCTTGCCGTCCGGCTCCTTCGGGCCGACCACCGCGGGCCGCATGGATTCATATGTGGACCTGTTCCAGTCGCACGGCGGCTCCCTCATCATGATCGCCAAGGGAAACCGCAACCAGCAGGTCACCGACGCCTGCAAGAAGCACGGAGGCTTCTACCTGGGCTCCATCGGCGGCCCCGCAGCGCTGCTGGCGCAGGAGAACATCAAAAAGGTCGAGGTCCTGGAATACCCCGAGCTCGGCATGGAAGCCGTCTGGAAGATAGAGGTCGTCGACTTCCCCGCCTTCATCCTGGTGGACGACAAGGGTAACGATTTCTTCAAGCAGCTCGGGTGAAGACGGACGGGCCACGCGGGGGACACTCCTGAAACGAGGGAAGACAACCTCAAGGAATGTCCCCCGAAGGCGCCTTCTCCTCTCGCGGACGTTTAGTGGTTAGGATGCCAAGTTCTGTGGCTATGGGTGCTCTCCGGCCCTTCCTGAGCTGCAAAACGGGTTTTTAGTCCCGCTTTTCCCGCCGTTTTTCAATTAATTGCTTGACACATTTTCTCCACGAATTAAAATGTTCTCCAGTGGGTAATTGTGGGGAAAGGTGGGTCGATAGCCCTATATGATCTTCCGCGGAAGGTTTGAATATACCATCGATCCGAAAGGCAGGGTTAACATACCGGCCCCCTTCCGCGAACAGCTCCAGAATTCCGGCCAGGAATCGTTCGTCATTACAAATAACGATAAATGCATCTACGTTTACCCCGTCGACGACTGGGCACGGATCGAGGAGGTTCTGTCAACCGTGTCCAGCCTCGACCGGAAACGGAACACATTCCTGCGTTTTTTCATCGGCGGCGCCGTCGAGGTCGTACCCGACAAGCAGGGGCGGATCCTTATCCCGCCGTCGCTGCGCGCATACGCAGGGCTCGAAAAGGAAATCGTCATCACCGGGATGCCCAACCGGTTCGAGATCTGGTCGCGCGAGCGGTGGACGGAAACGATCAGCCGGTTCGAGAAGGAGGGCATGGACGATCCCGAGCTCGAGCAGGAGCTCAAGACGCTCAGGATCTGATAGTTGCCCGCGGGACACACCCCTGTTCTTTTACAAGAGACGTTGAGACTGCTTTCACCCGCACCGGGTGAGGTTTTCCTGGACGGGACGACGGGCGCGGGAGGACACGCGGAAGAGATCTCCCGCAGGATCGGACCGGACGGCATCCTCGTCTGCGCCGACATGGACCCCGCGATGCTGGATGTCGCCGCCGAGCGCCTCCGGGCATATCCGCAGGCGCGGTTCATAAGATCGGATTTTTCAGATCTTGACCGGCTCGCTGAGGCGGCGGAAGGGAGGCCATTCGACGGGATGCTCCTGGACCTCGGGATCTCCTCCCTCCAGCTCGACGATCCTTCCCGCGGATTCTCCTTCCGGGATGACGGTCCGCTGGACATGCGGAAGGACCCGGAATCCGGCGGCCCCGACGCGCGGGAGATCCTTAGGCGGACCCACGAAAAGGAGCTGGCTGACATCATATACCGGTTCGGGGAGGAGAGGTTTTCCAGGAGGATCGCCCGGGCGATCGTCGAGCGCAGGGAGCGGGACCCATTGGAGAGGACCATGGAACTGGCCGAGCTCGTGAAGCGCGCGATCCCGCGGAAGGCGTGGCCCAGGGAGATCCACCCCGCCACCCGCACTTTTCAGGCGCTGCGGATCGCGGTGAACCGGGAGCTGGAGTCCCTTTCGGCCTTCCTCGGCGGGTTCGCCGGGCGGCTTGCGAAAGGCGGAAGGGCGGCGGTGATCAGTTTCCACTCCCTGGAGGACCGCCTGGTGAAGACGGCCTTCCGGGAGATGTCGGCGGGGGAGGAAGCGGTGCTTGCCGTGTTGACCCGCAAACCGGTCGTCCCGGGTGCGGAGGAGATTGCGATTAACCCTCGGGCCAGGAGCGCGAAGCTTCGCGCCGCCCGCCGCAGGTAGCAGGAGGAGAAGCGATGCAGAGGATCATGGTCGGAAACGGCGTTTGCATGATAACCGAGATCCGCAAGGAGGCGCCCGTCTTCCCGACGATGCCGAGGCGCAGGCGGCTGGCGGCGTTGTTCGCCATACTCCTCGCGGTCGCGCTTTTCAATGTCTGGATCTCCGGCAAGTACTACCGGATGGGCTACGCGGTTTCCACCTCACTGGAAGAGCAGCGGAACCTGAGGAAAGAAAGGGATCTTCTCAGGACCGAGATACTTATGCTCCGCAGCCCCGCGCGGATCGAGGCCATCGCGAAGAACCAGCTTGGCATGGTCGCTCCGAAGACGGAGAGGATACTCCGCGTGAAATGAACCCCCGTGCCCGGATCATCATCGGCGGGCTGGCGGCAATCTTCGCGCTCGTCGTCCTCCGGGCTTTCCACATCCAGGTCCTTGGAATACGCGAGATACGGGAAAGGGCGGCCAGGCAGGTAACCGCCACCATCACCCTCATGCCGCAGCGCGGCGCGATCCTCGACAGAACCGGCAACGAGCTGGCGGTCAGCATCTCCACGAAGTCGATCTTCGTCCAGCCGGCCAAGCTGAAATCCCCGGACGCAGCGGCCGAGATTCTGGCCCGCCGCCTCTCCCGCCCTGCGTCGGAGCTGCGCAAGCAGTTCGCCAAAGAGAAAGGCTTCCTGTGGATGAAGCGCCAGATGCCCTCCTCTGCGGCGGAGGAGGCCGTGCGGGAAGTCCGGGTGGCGCTCGGGGAGGGGAAGGGGCACGGGTGGGCGGATGGCGGGATAGGGCTGGTCGAGGAGCCGAAGCGCTTCTACCCCAACCGTGAGCTTGCATCGTCGCTGCTGGGATTCACCAACCTGGACAGCGTGGGGATCGAAGGGGTCGAGCGTTCCCTGGACAACGATCTGCGCGGGCAGCCCGGATATATCCTGTGCGAGCGGGACGCGCGCGGCCGGGTTTTCGTTTCGTCGTCGACGCCGATCGAGGTGAATTCGAAGGGAAGCTCGGTGTTGCTCACCGTCGACCGTAACGTGCAGCACGTCGCCGAAAGCGAGTTGAAGGAGGCGGTGGCGAAATACAGCGCGAAGGGCGGCGTCGCGCTGGTGATGCGGCCGAAGACGGGGGAGATCCTGGCGATGGCCACCCTTCCCACGTACAACCCGAACGCGCCGACGACGGCGATTCCGGAGGCGCGGAAGAATCACGCACTCACCGACGCCTACGAGCCCGGCTCCACCTTCAAGGTGTTCACGATGGCCTCCGCACTGGAACTGGGGGCCGTGAAGACTTCGGAGAAGATCTTCTGCGAGAACGGCTCATACCGGTACGCAGGCCGCGTCCTGCACGACGCGCACCCGCACGGATGGCTCACCGTCCCCGACGTGCTCAAGTATTCGAGCAACATAGGCGCCTCGAAGATCGCCGAAAGGATGGATTCGGAGCGTTTCTACGACATGATCCGCTCCTTCGGGTTCGGGACGAAGACCGGGATCGAGCTTATAGGAGAGATCAGCGGGATCATGGGACCTCGGAACAGCTTCACGGGGATCCGGCGTGCAACTGTTTCCTTCGGGCAGGGGATCTCCGTCACGCCGATCCAGATGGCCACGGCGCTCTCCGCAGTGGTCAACGGCGGGAAGGTGATGAAGCCGTATATCGTGAGGGAGATCAGGGATCCCGAGGGCAAGATCGTATACCGCGGGGAGCCGAAGGAGCTCCGGCGAGTCCTTTCCCCGGCCACATCGCAGACGATGCGCGAGATGATGGGGCTTGTGGTCCAGGAGGACGGCACAGGGACGCAGGCCCGCATCAAGGGATTCCTCGTAGGCGGCAAGACGGGCACCGCCCAGAAGGTCGAGGTGGGGACGGGGAAATATTCCCCGAACAAGAGGGTCTCTTCGTTCATCGGCTTCCTTCCGCTCCAGGATCCCGAGCTGATGATACTCGTCATGGTCGACGAACCGAAAGGGCAGGTATACGGCGGAGTGGTGGCCGCGCCCGCCTTCAACCAGATTGCGGTGAAGACCGCTTATTACCTCGGAATTTCCCCGACGGAGCCCATCGCGCATGCGGCTCCCGCCGGAGAAAACAGGGCCGCCCGGAAGGTCCCGATCGTCAAGGTATCCACGGCGCCCGCCCGGAGCGCCATGGTGATGCCGGACCTGAGGGGTTTGAGCATGGGCAGGGTCGTCGATGTGATGGGACGGTACTCCGTCAAACTGAACCTGTCTGGAACAGGAGTGGCGCGGGCGCAGACCCCCGCGCCGGGGGAAACTCTCGCACCGGGGACGGAAGTCAACGTGGCGTTCGGCGGGAAGTAGAAAAAGTGATGAAACTGTCGGAAATCCTCACAAACGCGGCGCCGATGGAGACGCCGCACGGTTCCATCGAAATCGGCGGCATCGCCGTCGATTCCCGGAAGGTGCGGAAGGGCGACCTGTTCGTCGCCCTTTCCGGAGAACGGACGGACGGCCACGAGTTCCTGCCGCAGGCAGCGCGCGCGGGAGCGGCGGCGGCGCTGGTGGAGCGGGAGATACCCTCCCTCCCGCTCCCCGCCGTCCGGGTTCCCTCCACCGCCGAGGCGCTTCCGGCGGTCGCCGCGCGCTTCCATGGCGATCCGACGGCGAAGCTGAAGGTGATCGGCGTGACGGGGACGAACGGAAAGACAACGGTCACCTACCTGCTCGAGTCGATCTTCGCGGCGGCGGGAATCACGCCGGCGGTGATCGGCACCATAAATTACCGGGTGGGGGGAGAGACGTTGCGGACGGGGCTCACGACGCCCTTTCCCCACGAACTGCAGGAGGTGATGTCGGAAGCGCTCTCCCGCGGCGCCACCCACGCCGTCATGGAAGTGTCTTCGCACAGCGCCGCGCAGGGGAGGATCGCGGGCGTGCGTTTCGATACGGGGGTCTTCACCAACCTGTCCCGCGACCACCTGGACTATCACGGCACAATGGAGAACTATTTCGACGCCAAGGCGAAATTCTTCCGTATGTATCTCCCCGCAGGAGGAAAGCATCCCGGGATCGCCATCAACATGGACGATCCGTACGGGATACGGCTCGCGCGGGAATTTCCCGAAGCCGTCACCTACGGCTTCCGGCGGGATTGCCGGGTGTCGCCGTCGCGAGTGGAAACCGATTGGACGGGGACGAGCATGTCGCTTCTAACGCCGTGGGGGGCGCTGGACCTCCGCACCCGCCTGGTGGGGGCATACAACGCGTCCAACGTCATGGCGGCGGTCTGCGCAGCCGGCATCCTGGGGATTCCCGATGACGCGATTCGTGCCGGGGTGGAAGGCCTTTCATCCATTCCGGGTAGAATGGAAGAGATCCCGAATCGGCGTGGGCTGCATGTTTTCGTCGACTATGCCCACACGCCGGAAGGGCTGGACCGCGTCCTCTCCACGCTGGAGGGCCTCGGCGAAGGAAGGCTGATTACTGTCTTCGGTTGCGGAGGGAACCGGGACCGGGGGAAACGGCCGGAGATGGGGAGGATTACGGCGCTCCGCTCGCACGTGGTCGTGGTGACTTCCGACAATCCCCGCAACGAGGACCCGGCCTCCATTATCTTCGATATCCTGCCGGGGCTGCGGTCGGAAGGGTTCCTCGAAGCCGAGGGTGATGTGCCGTGGAAAGACGGCTATTTCATGGTTATCTCAGACAGAAAAGCGGCGATTGCGCGGGCGCTGTCCCTTGCCCGTCCGGGCGACACGGTGGCGATCGCGGGGAAAGGACATGAGAATGTTCAGATCATCGGGGACCGGAGCCTGCCGTTCGACGACCGGGAAATCGTCCGGGGAGTGCTTTCCGCCGACGTGTAGGATGACGCTCGAAGAAGTTGTAGGGGCGGTACATCCTCTCCGGGCGGGCGGTTCATTCCCTGCGCGCACGCCTATAGGGGCGGTTTCGGCCGACAGCCGGGAGATCACGCCGGGAGGCCTCTTCGTCGCCCTGCATGGGGAACGGGTGGACGGCGCGACCTTCGTCGGGGAGGTCTTCGGAAAAGGAGCGCTGGCGGCCATAGTGTCGGAGGAAGGGGCCGCGAAGGTTCCGGCGGAGATCCTCGCAGGTAAACCGGTTTTCGTCGTCCGCAACGCCGTAGAAGCGCTGGGCGACCTGGCCCACGCGCACCGCCGGCGGCTGCGCAGGATCCCCATCGTGGGAATTACCGGGAGTTCGGGGAAGACTTCGACAAAAGAGATGCTCTCGGGACTCCTCGCGCCGGGCAGAAACGTGCTGCGGAACCCGGGGAATCGGAACAACCTGATCGGCATGCCGCTTGCGCTGCTCGAGCTGTCCGAGAAGCACGACGCGGCCGTGATGGAAATGGGAACGAACCAGCCCGGAGAGATCACACGTCTCGCTGCGATCGCAGCACCCGACATAGGCGTCATAACGAACATCGCCCCGGCGCACCTGCAGGGGCTTGGGACCCTCGAAGGCGTTGCGCGCGAGAAGGGGGACCTTTACCGCGCCCTTGCCGAAACCGGCACCGCGGTTGTGAACGCGACCGATCTGCGGGTCGTCAGGGAAGCGGGCCGCTGCAAGGCCCGGAAGATCTATTTCGGCGTGGCGCTCAACGAGTTCTCGGGCCGCATCATTTCCATGGACGACCGCGGAATGCGGATCGCCGTTCGGACCCCGTCGGGGGAATTCACCTCCGCGCTTCCGGTGACCGGGGAGCATCACCTTATGAACGCGCTTGCGGCAACGGCGGCGGCCTACGTCCTCGGAGCGCGCCCCGAGGAACTATCAGGCGGATTCTCCGCCTTCTCCCCCGTGCGGGGACGGTTCCATTCGGTCGCTCTGCGGGGCGGCGGCCTTCTGCTGGACGACACGTACAACGCCAACCCTGCATCGACGGAGGCGGCGTTGCGGAGCCTGCGATTGCTTCACGGAAACCGCCGCTGCGTGGCCGTATTGGGAGATATGCTGGAGCTGGGTGAGGCTTCGCCCGCATCCCACTTCCGGATAGGACACCTCGCCTCGGCCTCTTCCGTAGACCTTCTTTTCACGTTCGGGGAAGCGGCGGCGCATATCGCGCGGGGGGCGGTCGAGGGAGGGATGGATCCCGGGAAGGTGTCGCATACCGGCGACCGGGATCGATTGAAAGACATGGTCCTCGGAGCTATCCGGGAAGGGGACGTCGTCCTGGTCAAGGGGTCGCGCGGGATGCGGCTAGAGACGATCGCCAACGAGATCGAAAGGGAATGGACATAAACAACGATGCTGTACCACCTGCTTTTTCCGCTTCACGCGGATTATTCGTTTTTCAACGTCTTCCGCTACATCACTTTCCGCACGATCTACGCGGCGATCACGGCGCTTCTTCTCTGCTTCGTGATCGGGCCCTGGCTGATACGGGAACTGGGGTCCCACCAGATCGGCCAGACGATCCGGCGGGACGGTCCGGAGAGCCATCTCGCCAAGGAAGGGACGCCTACGATGGGCGGTCTGCTCATCGTGCTGGCCACCGTCATCCCGACGCTTTTATGGGCGAACCTCGGGAACCCCTACATCTGGATCGCCGTATTCGTGACCGTGGGATTCGGGACGATCGGTTTCGTGGACGACTACCGGAAAGTCGTCAAGAAGGATTCGAAGGGGCTTTCCCCCCGTGCGAAGTTCCTGTGCCAGATTCTTCTTGCGGCGATCGCGGCATCGCTCATCTACCTGGACATCGGATTCCAGGACAAGGTGAGCATACCTTTTTTCAAGAAGCTCAATCCGAGCCTCGGGTACTTATACATTCCGTTCGTCATCTTCGTGATCGTGGGGGCTTCCAACGCGGTGAACCTGACGGACGGCCTCGACGGGCTCGCCATCGGGCCGTCGATCATCTCCGCGGGGACCTACATGCTCTTCGCGTATCTTGCGGGCCACATAAAGATCGCCAACTACCTCCAGATACAGTACGTGCCGGGCGCGGGAGAACTGACGATCTTCTGCGGCGCGATGGCGGGTGCCGGCATCGGATTCCTCTGGTACAACACTTACCCGGCGCAGGTGTTCATGGGGGACACCGGTTCCCTGTCGCTGGGAGCTGCGCTGGGCGCGGTGGCCGTCATGGTGAAACAGGAGATCGTGCTGGCGCTGGTCGGCGGGGTTTTCGTCATGGAGGCCGTATCGGTGATCCTGCAGGTGTACTTCTTCAAGACCACGCGGAAGCGGATCTTCCGAATGGCCCCCGTCCATCATCACTTCGAGCTGAAAGGTTGGGCGGAGCCGAAGATCATCGTGCGGTTCTGGATAATTTCGATCATCCTTGCGCTGCTGGCTATCAGCACGCTGAAGATCCGATGAGATGGAAACTCTCGCGGGCAAGAACGTCTTCGTTGTCGGGGCCGGTTCGTCCGGGATGGCCGCCGCCTTTCTACTGCTGCGGGAAGGAGCTGTCGTGACGCTTCTGGACGAACGTCCGAAGCCGGACGTGGAGAGGTCGCTTGGAACGGTAATACCCGCGAGCATCGCCTTCGATCGCGGGCGGATGGGCGAAGGGGAAGCGGCCCGGGCGGATCTCGTGGTGCTCTCTCCGGGCGTTCCCCGGGAGAAGCTCCCCGGGGAATCGCTGCGCCGGAAAAACGCGCCGGTATGGGGTGAGCTGGAGCTGGCTTACAGGTATTTCCGCGGGAGCGTGACGGCCGTCACCGGGACAAACGGAAAGTCCACCGTGACGACGCTGGTGGGGGAGATGGCGTCGCGCGGGTTTCCCGGCGTGTTCGTCGGCGGGAACCTGGGGACGCCGTTTTCCGCCGCGGCCGGTGCGCCGTACGACTGGGGTGTGGTGGAGGCGTCGAGCTTCCAGCTCGAGACGATAGACACATTCCGGCCGAAGGTCGCGGTCCTGCTGAACCTCACCGAGGATCACAGCGACCGGTACCGGGACTTCGACGCCTACGCGGACGTGAAGATGGCCGTCTTCCGGAACCAGGGCCCCTCGGATGCGGCTGTCTTCAACGCCGACGATCCTGAAGTTTCCCGGCGTGTTGCAAATATACGTGCGGAAAAGGTTCCCTTCTCCCTGACGAAGCGCCTGTCCGAAGGCGTGTGCCTCGAAGGCGACGAGATGGTGTACCGCGGCGGCGGGAAGGAGGAAAGGTACCCCCGCGCGCTTCTCAAGATCCGCGGAGCGCAGAACGTGGAGAACGCCATGGCGGCGATCGCGGCGGCGCGCCGCATGGGTGTTTCGCCGAACGCCGTCAGGGAAGTCCTTGCGTCTTTTCCGGGCCTGCCGCACCGCGTGGAGTTCGTCCGGCAGGTGCGCGGCGTCTCCTGGTTCAACGATTCCAAGGGGACGAACGTCGGAGCCGTGCTCAAATGCCTCGAGGGGTTTTCGGAACCCGTGGTGCTGATCGCGGGCGGAAAGGACAAGGGGATCGATTTCCTCCCGCTGCGCGAGCCGCTGCGGCGGAAGGCGCGGGCGGCGGTCCTTTTCGGGCAGGCGCGAGGAAGAATGTCGAAGGAACTCGGGGGCGCGGCGCCCCTTTCATGCGTGGAATCACTGGACGAGGCGGTCCGTCTGGCTGATACGCTGGCGCGGCCGGGGGACGTAGCGATCCTTTCACCTGCATGTTCGAGTTTCGACCAGTTCAGGAACTTCGAGGAGCGCGGCGAGGCTTTCCGAAAGGCGGTCAGGGAGCTTCCGGCATGAACTTCGGCAAGCGGCACGAGAACCTGGTCCTCTTTTTCTGCACCGTGGTCCTGTCGTTGCTGGGCATGGTGATGGTCTACAGCGCCACGTCCGTCAGCGCAGGCGCCAACCCGAAGCTCGGCTACGACGCCGCCTACTTTTTCAAGAGGCAGGTCCTCTTCCTTGCAGTGGGCGCGTCGCTGGCGGTCCTGCTGATCCGGATCGACTACGACTATTACCGCAGGCACATCCGGATTTTCCTGGGGGCGGCATTTTTCCTTCTCATCATGGTTTTCATCCCGGGGATCGGGCACAAGGCGAACGGGGCCGCCCGCTGGATCAACCTACGCTTCTTCACTTTCCAGCCCTCGGAGCTTGCGAAGTTCGTCCTCATAGCATTTGCCGCATTCTGCGTCGACCGTAAAGGGGAAAATCCCAAGGATTGGGTGAAGGTATCCATGCCGGCGCTGGCCGTGACTTTCGCCTTTCTTGCCGTGATTCTGAAGCAGCCCGATTTCGGCATGGCGGTGGTCATCGGCACTGTGATCCTTGCGCTTCTTTTTGTCGCGGGTTTTCCCTGGAAGTACATGGCGGCGGCCTTGGGCCTGTGTGCGGCCGGCGCGGCCCTGCTGATCGCGGCGAAGCCTTACCGCATGGCAAGGCTCAAGGCTTTCATCGATCCCGTTTCCCAGGCGCAGACGGCGGGATACGCTGTGCTTCAATCGCTGATCGCATTCTCCAACGGCGGCTTTCTCGGCATGGGTTTCGGCTCGGGCAGGCAGAAGCTTTACTACCTGCCGGAGTTGCACACCGATTACATCTTTTGCGTCATCGGGGAGGAACTGGGCTTTGCCGGGGTCGTCTCGGTCGGGGCATGTTTCCTGACGATGGCGTTCGTCGGATTCCGGATAGCGCGAAGGGCGCGTGACCTGTTCGGAAGGTATCTTGCGATGGGTATTGCGTCGGTTATCGGAATCCAGGCGCTGATGAACATAATGGTCGGGTTGAAAATGCTGCCTCCCAAGGGGATGGTGCTGCCTTTCATAAGTTACGGCGGTAGCTCTCTCATAATCCACATGGCGGCGGTGGGCGTGCTGATAAACATCTCGATGAAAGGGGCGGAAACGTTTGTCGCTGACTCTGACCATCGCGGGCGGGGGAACCGGCGGACACGTTTTTCCGGGGATAGCGCTGGCTGAAGCGTTTCTCGACCTGGTCCCCGGCGGTTCCGTTTCCTTCGTCGGGACCGAGTCCGGCCTCGAAGCGCGGGCCATTCCGGGACGCGGTTACGAGATCGATTTCGTCCCCGCGGGACAGGTGTTGGGCAAGGGAGCGGGAGGGGTGGTTGGAATGGCGCGGATGGCGAAAGGGATCGCGGCTGCGTTCTCAGTCCTCGGGCGGCGGCGGCCGGACCTGGTCTTCGGTGTCGGCGGCTACGCCTCCGTGCCGGTGGCCGTCGCGGCGGCGGCTGCCCGCATCCCGCTTTTCCTCCAGGAGCAGAACGCCGTGCCGGGCAGGGCGAACCGCATGTTGGGAAAGATGGCGAGGCGCGTGTATCTCGGTTTTGAAGGGGCAGCACCATATTTTCCTGCAGGCAGGACCGAGGTCACCGGGAACCCAGTACGGCGGGAAGTGGCCGCAGCGCGGCAGGCGGGGACGCCGGCGGCCGCCGGGGAGGCTTTCATAGTATTCGCCATGGGCGGCTCTCAAGGGGCCCGCGCGATCAGCAGGCTGGCGGTGGAAATGGCCCGTCGCGTGAAGCGGGAAGGGCACGCGGTGAAATTCGTGCTCCAGACCGGCCCCGGGGAGCACGAGGCGGTGGCGGCGACGGTTCGCGAGGAGGGCCTTCAGGTCGAGACATTCTCCTTCACCGAACGTATCGGGGAAGTGTTCGCCCTGTGCCATGCGGTCGTAATGCGGGCGGGAGCTCTCTCCATCGCGGAGGCCGCCCTCTTCGGCCGGCCCTGCATCCTGATTCCGTACCCCCACGCGGCCGACCGGCACCAGGAGCGGAATGCCGAGGAGTTCTGCGCAACCGGCGCCGGCGTATGGATGGCGCAAGACGACGCCACGGAGGAAAAGGTCCTCGACGTCCTTCTTTCGTGGGCCTTCGATCCCAAAAGCCGCGGCGCGGCGGGGGACGCCGCCGCGGGGTTTTCACGTCCCGACGCGGCGGAGCGGATCGTCCGCTCGGCGCTCCGGCGGATCGGAAAAGGAGAGGCCGTCCGTGTATAGAAAGGGACTGCACATACATTTCGTCGGTATCGGCGGCATCGGGATGAGCGGCATCGCGGAACTCCTCCTGAATCTCGGTTACCGGGTAAGCGGCTCGGACCTTCGTCGCTCCGACACTACGGAGCGGCTGGAAAGGCTCGGCGCAGAGGTACGGACCGGACACGCCGCCGGGAATGTACCGTCGGACGGGCACGTCGTCGTGTACTCCTCGGCCGTCAAGCCGGACAACCCAGAGGTCGTGGAGGCGCATCGCAGGAAGATACCCGTCATTCCGCGCGCGGAGATGCTCTCCGAGCTGATGCGGATGAAGTACGGCATCGCGATCGCCGGTACGCACGGCAAGACGACGACCACGTCGATGGTTGCGACGGTCCTTGCCCACGCGGGATGGGATCCCACCGCCGTCGTGGGTGGCAAGCTGAACAGCCTGGGCTCGAACGCCAAGCTGGGGCAGGGCGAGTTCCTCGTCGCGGAGGCCGATGAAAGCGACGGCTCCTTCCTCAAATTGTCACCTACGGTGGCCGTGGTGACGAACATCGACCCCGAGCACCTGGATTTTTACACGGGCATCGGGCAGATCAAGGAGAACTTCCTCCACTTCGTCAACAAGGTCCCCTTTTACGGCTTCGCGGTGTTGTGCATAGACCATCCGAACGTTCAGGAGCTGATCCCGTCGGTGGAAAAGACTACCGTCACTTACGGCTTTTCCGCCCATGCGGATTACCGGGCCGACGGCGTCGTGCCCGAGGGGATGAACAACCGTTTCAGGGTTCTCCGCCGCGGGGAGCCGCTCGGAGAAGTCGCGCTCAAGGCTCCCGGGAAGCACAACGTGAGCAACGCACTGGCCGCACTGGCGGTCGCGATGGAGCTGGGGATCCCCTTCGAAAAGGTCCGGGACGGCCTTGCCGAATACGGAGGCGTCGTGCGCCGGTTCCAGGTGAAGGGGGAGAAAAACGGCGTGACGGTCGTCGACGACTACGGCCACCACCCGGAGGAGATTCGCGCCACGCTCGCCGCGGCGCGGGAAGTGTGGCCGGATCGCCGGATCGTCGTGGGGTTCCAGCCACACCGTTTTTCGCGGACGCACGGCCTTTTCCGCGATTTCCTCTCGGCGTTCCACAACGCGGACCTGTTGTTCGTCTTCGACGTGTATGCCGCGGGGGAGGAACCGATCCCCGGCGCTACGGGGGAGCGGCTCTGCGAGGCGATCGGGCAGCACGGGCACAAGGCGGCCGTATACGCAGGGAAGGCAGTGGAGGCGCAGGGAACGATAGTCCCCAGGCTCTGCCCCGGGGACATTTTTTTCACAATGGGAGCGGGCGATGTCTGGAAACTGGGAGAGAGCCTCCTTTCCGGCTGACGGCCGGGCGAAAGGGAGATGGATGCGGGCTGCGGGAGGAAGAATCGAGGAAGTCTTCGGCGCGAAGCTTCGGGATTTCACGACTGTGGGCATCGGCGGCGCCGCGGAGCGGATGGTTTTCCCGCGCTCCCTCCAGGAGATCCAGGAAATCCTGCGCTCGGAGCGGCAGCACGGACGTGAGGTGCGATTCCTGGGCGCCGGGAGCAACCTGCTGGTAAACGACGGTGGGATCCGTGGGACGGTGATGTGCCTGAAGAAAAACATGGGGAAGATGATCTTCTCCCCCGGAGGGGCCGTCGTCGCAGAAGGCGGGACGATGCTTCCTCGCTTCTCCGTGCTCTGCGCGCTCTCGGGCCTCTCCGGAGCGGAGGAGCTGGCAGGGATACCCGGAACGGTCGGCGGCGCAATATCGATGAACGCGGGGGCGTACGGACGCTCCATCGGCGAACTGGCGGAATGGGTGGAAATCGTGGACATGGATGGAAGGCTCGTCCGGCTCGACTCCCGCGACATCCATTTCGGCTATCGCGAGGCGAATTTCCCCATGAGAGGAATCATATCCCGTGTAGCTTTCCGGCTGGCCTTCGGCAATTCGGACGAGTCGTTCGATCGCATCCGTATCTACAACGAAAAGCGCCGGGCCACGCAGCCGTGGGGGGCGCGGACTTTCGGCTCCACGTTCCGCAACCCAAGGGGAGGCGAGAAGGCCGCACGGCTGCTGGACCAGGCGGGCATGAAGGGTGCGCGGGAAGGGGACGCGCTCTTCTCGGAGAAACACGCCAACTTCATGATCAACGCGGGGCAGGCTTCCGCGGCGGAAGCCATGCGCCTCATCGATCGGGCCCGGCAGACCGTTCGGGCCACGGCCGGTGTGGAGCTGGCGCTCGAAGTCAAATTGTGGGGTGTCTTCGATGCCTGAAAAAGGCCGGTACAAGGGAAGGACGGTAGGGGTGTTCCTTGGGGGGGAATCCTCCGAACGGGAGGTATCGCTCCGCACGGGCGCGGCCGCGGCCTCGGCGCTCCGCAGGCAGGGGTACGCCGTCAAGGAAATCGACATCGGAGGAGATTGGCTCGCCGCGGTCAGAACCGCGGGCGTGGATGTGGCGTTCATCGCCCTGCACGGCCGCTTCGGCGAGGACGGATGCATCCAGGGAGCGTTCGAGCTTGCGGGGATTCCGTACACGGGGTCCGGAGTGCTCGCCTCCGCACTTTCGATGAGCAAGGTCCTGGCCAAGCGCGTGGCGGCCTCTGCAGGGGTACCCGTCGCGCAAGACGTCGTTTACGAAGGGGAGATGCTGGACGGGCCGCCGCCTCCGGGCATGGGATACCCCTTTGTCGTCAAGCCCGATCGGGAGGGGTCCACGGTCGGCGTGAGCATTGTCCGGCTGAAAGAGGAGTGGGGTCCGGCCATCGCCGATGCGCGTAAATTCGACAGCCGGATCCTGGTCGAAGCCTACATTCCCGGCAGGGAGATCACGGTGGGGATCCTGAACGGGAAGGTCCTCCCGGCGATAGAGATCGTGCCGAAGTCCGGATCAGGGTTCTACGACTATAAGTCGAAGTACACCGTTGGGCAAACCGATTACGTGATCCCGGTCCCCATGGACCGCGACATCCTCGCGCGGGCGGCGGAATACACCCGCAAAGCCGCGGCAGCCTTGACGCTGCGGGGAGCGGCCCGCCTGGATTACCGGGTGGACCCGGCGAACAACCTGTTCTTCCTGGAGGCGAACACCATACCGGGGATGACGGAGACGAGCCTGCTGCCGAAGGCTGCGAAGTTCGACGGGCTGTCGTTCGACGAACTCGTGCTGGAAATCCTCGACGACGCGGGGTTGTCCAAGTAGATGATCGAGTACAAGGCATATCACAAGAAATCGCTCGGCAAGCGTGGGAAAAAAAAACACGCCGCCAGAAAGAAGGGGAAGGAGAAGAATCCCCGGGAAACCCGGTTTACATTCCGGCAGGTGCTTCCCGTCGCCGCGGCGCTCCTCGCCGTGGTCCTCGTCACCGCGGCAGGGGCGGCCGTTTATTCCTGGCTGGGCCATTCCCGCCTGTTCGCCGTGCGAGAGATCGACCTGAACCGGTGCGACTACGTAACGCGTGAGGAGGTCTCCGGGATGCTTTCGGGCGTGCCTCAGGGGAACATCTGGGCGCTCTCTTCACAGGACATTGGCCGGCGGCTGCAGACACATCCGTGGGTGCGAAGCGTGGCGGTGCGAAAGGCCTTTCCCGATCGGCTCGTTGTGCGAATCGAAGAGCGCCATCCCGTCGCCATGATCAACCTCGATGCGCTTTATTACGTCGACGAGCAGGGGAAGATCTTCAAGCGGCTGAGCTCCTACGACCGGAAGAACTTTCCCATCCTCACCGGTTTTTCGCAGGGCGATCTCAAGGCGAACGACGCGGTCACCCAACGAAACCTGAAGCGGACGCTCGAGTTGCTGCGCGCCACCGAATCGGGCGCCCTTCGCCAGAATGTCTCCGAGATCCACTTCGACGCCCAGGATGGATACACGCTCGTGACCAGGGACTCCGGCCTGCAACTGAAAATCGGAACGATGGAAGTCCGCGAGGCCATGCAGCGGATAGAGGAAGCGATGCCGAAACTTGCCAACCTCGGGCAGGCGAACGGTATCGTCGACCTGAAAACAGCGGGCCGCATCTTCGTGCGGCCGGGGGAATAAATGGATACGGGCTCCACACCGGTAATCGTCGGACTGGACATCGGATCGAGCAAGGTGGCCACGGTTGTGGCGAAGAAGGGGCCGGAAGGCCTGGAGATCCTGGGCGCCGGCGAAAACCCCACGGAGGGGATGCGCAAGGGCGCGGTGGTCAACGTGGACGCAACGGTCAGCTCGATCCGTAATAGCGTCGGCGAGGCGGAAAAGATGACGGGCATTTCCATCGGATCCGCCTTTGTGGGGGTTTCCGGTCCGCTGATCAAGTCGTTCAACAGCCATGCCGCGATTTCCGTGAGAAACGAGCGTGAGGTGACAGAGGAAGACGTGGCGCGGGTTCTTGCACTCGCCAAGGCGGTGGAGCTTCCGAACGACCGGGAGATCCTGCACGTACTGACGCAGGAGTTCAGCGTGGACGACATCGGGGGGATAAAGGACCCTCGAGGCGTGGCAGGGATTCGCCTTGACGCCCGCGTTCACGTGGTTACCGACGACGTTCCCAGCACCCGAAACCTGGTCAAGTGTGTGGAGAAAGCGGATCTTTCGGTCGACGAGATCGCGCTCGGGCCATTGGTTTCAGCCAACGCGGTGCTGACGCCCGAGGAGAGGGAAGTCGGAGTCGTCCTCCTCGATTTCGGTGCGGGAACCGTCGAGATGGCCATTTTCCACGGGGAGGCGCTTCGCCACACCTTCGTTCTTCCATTGGGGGGATCGAACGTTACCTCGGACGTCGCGATCGGGCTAAAGATCCCGTGGGCCGACGCGGAGGCTTTAAAAATCGCATCCGGAAGCGCAATGATCCAGAAGGTGCGTCGGGACGAACTGGTGGAACTGCCCGGTGTTGGCGGGCGGCAACCGCGGCCCATCCGCCGGCAGTATTTAAGCGAGATCATCGAGCCGCGCGCGGAAGAGATATTCGCCCTCCTCAGGAAGGAAATACTTCGCTCGGGATACGAAGAGACATTGGGGGCCGGCATCGTGCTGACGGGCGGAGGCTGCCTGCTGGACGGGCTCGTCGAGCTGGGTGAGCGAGTGTTTCAGCTCCCGGTGCGGCGGGGAGGGCCGATCGGAATCGGGGGGCTGGTGGAAGTCGTCAGCAGCCCCGGATACGCGACGGCGGTAGGGCTTGCGCTCTACGGGGCGAATATGGCAGACATGATCGCCGCTCAAGGTGAGGAACCGGGGGCCGGCGGCTGGCTGGATTGGCTGAAGCGCATCCTCACGAAACATATCTAAGTCGAACGATAAGGAGGAAGGGCTCATGTTCACGCTTATCGAGGAGAACCGCGTCCATGCCGTAATAAAGGTGTTCGGCGTGGGGGGCGGCGGCGGCAACGCCATCAACACGATGATCGAAGAGGGCCTGAACGGCGTGGAGTTCATCGCGGCCAACACGGACGCCCAGGCCCTTTCGAGGAACCTTGCCCCCCTGAAGATCCAGCTCGGAGCGCGGCTCACCAAGGGACGGGGTGCGGGGGCCAATCCCGAGATCGGGCGGCAGGCGGCGCTCGAGGACCGGGACCTCCTGCGCGAATCCTTGAACGGCGCCGATATGGTGTTCATCACGGCGGGGTTGGGCGGGGGCACCGGCACGGGCGCGGGTCCCGTCGTGGCGGAGGTTGCGAAGGAGGCCGGGGCGCTGACTGTCGGCGTTGTCACGCGTCCGTTCGCCTTCGAGGGCAGCACGCGGCGGCGCCAGGCGGAGATCGGCGTAAAGGACCTGCGGTCGATCGTCGACACGATCATCGTCATTCCGAACGAGAAGCTCCTCCTCATCGCAGGTAAGGACATGCGGTTCACGGAGGCCTTCCGCAGAGTGGACGAGGTGCTCTTCCACGCAGTGCGCGGCATCTCCGAGCTGGTGACGAAGCCGGGCTACATCAACCTGGATTTCGCGGATGTAAAGACGATCATGTCGGGGATGGGCGTGGCGCTGATGGGCATGGGATGCGCGTCCGGCCATAACCGCGCGGTCGCCGCGGCGGAGAAGGCGATCTCCAGCCCGCTTCTCGAAGACGTCTCCATCCGCGGGGCGCGGGGCGTGTTGATAAACATCACCGCGGGCCCGTCCCTCTCGATGAGCGAGGTTCACGAGGCGGCAAGCCTCATCCAGCAGGAGGCCGACGAGGAAGCGAACATCATCTTCGGCACCGTCATCGACGAGACGATCGAGGACGAACTGAAGGTGACGGTGATCGCCACGGGGTTCGAGCCGGGAGTGGCGGAAAGCATCTGGAAGGGGCCGCGCCGGATGATCAAGCTCGTGGGAAAGGAAGACCTGGAAAAACCGACCTTCATGCGGGCCGCGCCGCAGAAGCCGCCGGAGAGGGTGGAACGGGTGGAGCGGCTCGAGGACCTTCCGGTCATCGACAAGGAGAGCGAGGTGGAGGCCCTCGACGAATTCGAGATTCCCACGTTCCTGCGTCGCCGGGGAGAGTAGGACAGACGGGCGGTTTGTCCGCGGACCGGCCCGGGCCGCCCCCAACGAATGTCATGACCTGGGAGATCCGCAAGCTCCACGATGCCGTCCTCTCCCGGGAGGTGGGGGGGAAACGGAAGGAGCACGGCGGACGGCTCAGCGTCGCGCTTATCTTCCCGAACCGGTACGCCGCGGGGATGTCGAACCTGGGTTTCCTGTCCATCCACGCGCGCATCAACGAAAGGCCCGACGCCCTGTGCGAGCGGGCCTTCCTGCCTTCCGCGGCTGAAGAGAAAATCCTCTCCCGGCGTATGCTTCCCCTCTCCACTCTGGAGAGCGGCGCACCGCTGAAAGAGTTCGACATCGTAGCCTTCTCCCTGTCCTTCGAGAACGACCTGCCGAACGTTTCCGCAATCCTCGCCGCGGGAGGAATTGCCCCCTTCCGCAGAGACCGCGAGGGCAGCGGCTATCCACGACCGCTTGTACTTGCCGGTGGATTCGCCGCATCCCTCAACCCGGAGCCCGCCGGAGTCTTCGCCGACGCCGTTGTGATCGGCGACGGGGAAAGGGCGGTGGAGGCTATCCTCGACATAGGATCTCATCACCCGGGCGACAAGGCATATCTGAAAGAGCTTGCCGCAATTCCGGGAATATTTGTCCCGGCAGGATATGTTCCTGAATACGAAAAGTCCTACGATTCCGCCGGGGATCCGAGGCTGCGGATGCTCGGCGGGAAAGAAGCAGACGCGTATGCTGCGGGCAGGTTGCGTTCCCTCAAACCTATTCCCGGTTTTCCCGAAAAGGTCATCCGAGAGAAGATCGATCTCTCCGGGTATCCGCCGGTCCCCGTTATTCTTTCCGAGGATGCAGAACTGGGCAGAATGGCGCTTGTGGAAACCTCCCGCGGCTGCCCCAGGATGTGTTCCTTCTGCGCCGCTGCACACGCCTGTCCCGAATTCCGCGAGATGCCCCTTCCCTTCATTCAGGCTGCCGTTGAGGCGGTTTGGCTCCATCGAAACAGGATCGGGATGATAGGCGCGGCCGTCCTCGACTGGCGGCACTTCAAGGAATTTTCACATGATATACTCGCCCGCGGCGGCGCGGTGTCTCCCGCTTCGATCCGCGCCGACCTTGTGGACGAGGAAATCGCGGAGATCCTGAAAACCAGCGGGCATCGCACCGTCGCGCTGGCTCCCGAGTGCGGCGACGAACGGCTACGCGCGCGGATCGGCAAGCGAGTAAAGGACGCCGTTTTTATAGACGCCGCAAGGACTCTCATCCGGGCGGGGATCGTCTCCTTCAAACTCTATTTCCTGTCTGGAGTCCCCGGCGCAAGCGAGGAAGAAGAAACATACGGAACCATCGAATTTCTTCGCGCATTCAGGAATGCGGCTCTTGAAGAATCCAAGGCAGTGGGAAAAATGGGCACCATCAGCGCGGTGCTTTCTCCTTTTGTGCCGAAGCCGTTCACGCCGCTTCAATGGGCGCCGATGACAACGGAGCGGGAACTCAAATCACGCAAGGTGAAGATCGCTTCGGGTATCCGGTCGATTCCCAATCTGCGCATCGAGCCGGAGGCTCCATCGTCGGCCATCCTCCAGGGTTTCCTGGGGCTGTCGGACCGCCGGGTGGAGCAGGCGCTTCGCCACGCCAAAAAGGGAAGACTCAAGCTTTCCCCTGACCGCCTTGCCGTTCCTCTGAATGATATCGTCCATCGTGAAAGAGGTGCGATAGAGTATTTCCCCTGGGACATCGTCGAAGGCGGCGTGCCGAAAAAGATCCTCCGCGCACGTTACGAGTCGATCCTGGGGGGATAATGATCGCGTAGCCGCTCGCGACCGTCCGTCCTCCCGAGGCAAACGATTTAATTTCGTCTATCGGTTTTTTTTCTTGGGTTTGGAACGGAATTTGCTGGAAAATCCGGGCATGCGAATCGTGCCAGACAAAAAGAACGGCGATTCCCGCGTAATCGTGACAGCGAATAATCTGTCGAGCAGCCTCCCGCCGCTTCTCGACCGGGTTCGCGCCGAGATCCGGAGGCGCCATTACAGCCGAAGGACGGAGGAAGCCTACCTCGGCTGGATCGCGCGATATATGAAACATCACTGCCTCGTCGACCCGCTGGAAGCGGGAGGATCAGAGGTGGAAAAATTTCTGTCGCACCTGGCAACGCGTAAGGATGTGGCGGCGGCAACGCAGAATCAGGCTTTAAGCGCCCTTCTCTTTCTATACGGTCCCGTCCTGGGAAAGAAGCTCGAATATCTCGACGAGATGGCCCGCGCGAAAAAACCGAAGCGCCTTCCGGTGGTCATGCGCCGCGACGAAGTCCGCAAGGTCCTGTCGCGCCTAGTTGGGCCGAAGTGGGTAGCCGCAATGCTTATGTATGGAGCGGGGCTTCGCCTCCTTGAATGCCTGCAACTTCGCGTGAAGGACATCGACTTCGGCTACCGCCAGATCACCATTCGTGCGGGAAAGGGCAACCGTGATCGCGTCACGATTCTGCCTGCCGCCGTGGAAACGCGCCTGCAACTCCACCTTGAGGATGTCAAACTAAGGCATGAACGAGATTTGAAAAGTGGAGGAGGCTACGTTAAACTGCCGGAAGCGTTATCAAGGAAATATCCCGACGCAAACCGTCAGTGGGGGTGGCAATGGGTGTTTCCCGCACAGCGGCAATACCAGGATCCCGAAACGGGATTTCTATACCGCCACCATCTGTACGAAACAGTTCTTCAACGCGCGGTCAAGGAAGCGGTCGAACGGGCAGGGATAGAGAAGCACGTCTCTTGTCATACCTTCCGGCATTCTTTCGCTACCCATCTCCTGGAGGACGGGTACGATATCCGGACAATCCAGGAACTGCTCGGTCACCGGGACGTCAACACAACGATGGTCTACACCCACGTCCTGAACAAGGGAGGAAAAGCCGTCCGCAGTCCGGCGGACTGGATGGAATAATCTCAAGCCGCCTTTCCCCTTCCGCCTTTCCTACGCTCCCAAGCCGCTTTTCACCGCAACTCCACTTCCCCTCATCCCACGCTATCTCATTGATCCAAAATACAATATTCCCTTTATCAATACCCCAACTCAACAAACAATCCCGGCTCCCATCGCCGTCTCCAATAGATTTAAATAGGCAGTCTAAACCTCGTTAGGTTCACGCTCGAAGCTGAAAAGGAATTGACATCTGGCCATATTCTGGCTATATTATGGCCAGAATGAGATATGAAATTGTTTTAGCCCCCGAAG
>JACRCO010000079.1 GCA_016218975.1 Deltaproteobacteria bacterium | reverse complement strand
CGCCCCCGGACAACCAGGAAGCCACACCCGCATAATCGCGAATCTCTCTCATCAGGAAGCTGTTTGTAGTCACACGCCTGAAAAGCGTTCCAAATTGTCTCTTCATATCAGCATGTTGCAAGAGGGGTTGTAAAAGTCGAGCCAGGGTCTCCTTCCCCAAGCCAAGCGGCGCCAGGTTCAGACGTGACTTCTTCGGGGACGCCGCAAGTGGGGAGTATCAGCCCTTTGCTGGCGAACATCTACCTTAACTATGCACTCGATCTCTGGGCCGACCGGTGGCGTCGACAGCAGGCACGAGGGAACATGATCATCGTGCGATACGCTGACGACTTTGTGGTCGGCTTCCAGCGACGCTCGGATGGAGAGCGCTTCTTGAAGGAACTCCGCGACAGGCTCCGGAAGTTCAACCTGGAACTGCACGAGGAGAAGACACGCTTGATCGAGTTCGGCCGCCACGCTTCGGAGAATCGAAAGAAACGTGGGGAAGGAAAACCGAAGACCTTCGACTTTCTGGGCTTTACGCACATATGCGGCAAGAGCAGAAGGAAGCTGTTCACGGTGATCCGAAGGCCGAAGAGGAAGAGGAGACACGCCAAGCTCAAGGAGATAAAGGAACAGCTCCGGCGGCGGAGGCACGATCCTCTCCCGGAGGTGGGCCAGTGGCTGCAAACGGTACTGCGGGGATGGTATGGCTACTTTGCCGTTCCCTACAGTTACCCGGTGCTCTTGTCGTTTCGCCGACGGGTGGTCGAACTCTGGCTGCATGCTCTCGCAAGGCGTAGCCAGAAGGGCCGCGTGACCCGGAGTCGGATGAAGGGCATCGCAGACCGTTGGCTGCCTCCGCCGCGAATCCTGCATCCACATCCTTGGAAGCGCTTACACGTCACGACCTGAGGCAGGAGCCGTATGAGGTAGTCCCTCACGTACGGATCTGTGCGGGGGGCGCCCGGTAACGGGCGTCCCTACCGCGACCCCCGAGGCAAGAGCAAGGTCAACCCGTCGGCGCGTGAGTGTGCGGTCTCCGTGCTCGGGCTTCGGCCCTCTGTTGGGGGCCTCCGCTCCTGCGCGCGGAGCCCGCGGGGGACGCGACGGAGAATCCCGGGCGAACTCCAAACCGATGAATATGGCCTTTACTGCATATGGAACGGAGTCCATAATATGATCATGAAGTGGGAGGTGGTCTTCCACGACGAGTTTGACGAGGAGTTCAAGGCTCTCGACGAGGGGCTACAGGATGAACTTCTCGCCCATGCGATCTTGCTCGGGGACTATGGCCCGAATCTCGGACGGCCGACGGTGGATACGCTCAGCGGTTCGAAATATCCCAACATGAAGGAACTCCGCTTCAACTGGGAGAAAGAGGTCTGGCGGGTGGCGTTCGCCTTCGACCCCAGACGACAGGCCGTTCTGCTCGTCGGCGGGGACAAGGCGGGGGCGGATCAGAGACGATTTTACAAAAGGCTCATCCACGTTGCCGACGAGCGGTTCGGGAGGCATCTGACACACTTAAGCGCCGAAAGGAAGAGTCGGAAAGGAAAGGAGACAGGCCGTGGCAAGAAATCTTGAACAGGTACTCGCGAAGCTGCCCCGGAAGCGCCGGGAGAAGGTCGAGCGCCGGGCGGCGGAACTCGCAACCTTAAAGGACCTGCGCCAGGCCGTGGAACGGACACAGGAGGAGCTCGCATCCTCTCTCGGTGTTGGTCAGGACACCATATCGCGCCTCGAACAGAGGAGCGACATGTTGATCTCGACCTTGAAGCGTTACGTCCAGGCGATGGGCGGAGAGCTTGACTTGGTCGCCCGGTTCCCCCACCGTCCCCCGGTGGTGATCGATCGGATCGCGGAGCCAGTCCCGGCCCGCCGATCCGTGCTTCGGAAATCCGCTCGGCGGAAAAAAGCGGTGTCTGCGGCGAACGCCTGACGGAATCATCGACGGGCGCGCGTGGAGCCCGGGCGCGCGCGTCCGTCGCCGACAAACGCGTCGTTCTTGCCTCGTCCCTCTTCTTCCTTTAGCTGCCTGCTCTTGATACGATCCCTTCTATGCAGACCGGGGCAGCTAAAGAAAGAAGCTCCTCCGCGCGACCGTACCGCACTTTCGAAAACCGCATCAGGGGTCTTCGACCCCTCCGGTCCGCCCCTCGTCGGGCTCAAAGACCTGTGAAGCCGCCGACCGCATTAAGGAAAACACCCGTGCATACGACGGAAGTGCGGCGGGCGGTTCTGTTCTCCGGTACCAACCCGTCCTTCGACCTCCCCGTTGGGTTCGCGTGCGGGATCGCGGAAAGTGCGACAGGGTTGGTGAGGTTCGGGTTCCGCGACTACGAGCCGGGAACGGGGAGGTGGACGGCGAGAGATCCGATCCTGTTCGAGGGCGGGCAGGGGAACCTGTTCGGGTACGCGTTCAACGATCCCGTGAACTTCGTGGATCCCGATGGAGAGGCAGTGTTGTTCGCGCCGGTGGTTTATTTTGCGTTGGCAAAAGGAGGCGCAATTGGAGTGGTGTATATCGGCTCCAAGTATGGCGCCGCGTTCGCGGATTGGTGGAATCAGAAAGGGATGGACCCTTGCGGACAAGCTGGAAGAGGGAAAAATGTCAACGATGTAAACCAAGCTTTTGGAAAGATCGGCGCGATCGGTGCGGCGGAAATTGGGGGATTTGGGGCGATCAATGCTGCCGTGGCGGCGGGGCCTATAGTGACGACGGCTATTCTGATGAATCCACAATCAGTACAGAAAGCAGGCGAGTTTGTTGGCGGATTTGTTATGACAAGTCCACCGAATACTATGAACAATGCGATTGGAACAGGGACAAGATATATTACAGATTCCTTTGATATAACCAAACCATGGTGGTAATAAATTAGTTGGGAGCTATTTTGAAAAAATATAGATACGACGTAGTTATATTCGGCAT
>JACRCO010000078.1 GCA_016218975.1 Deltaproteobacteria bacterium | reverse complement strand
CTTCAGGAACGTACGGTCCGAGACGTTGACGATCCTGATCCCCTGCACCTGACGAACCGCCGTGATGATCTCCTGCGCATGATCGATCCCACGCGCCCGCACCGTGATGTCCCGCGTCACCGTGCCTTTCCCGTGACCGGATAGGTCCACCGCGCCGATGTCGCCGCCTACTTCGCCGATGGCGGTCGTCACCTTTCCCAACATTCCCGGCTTGTTCTGGATCTCAACGCGGATCGTGATGCTGTAGCTTTCACTGGGCGACAGAATGGTTGCCATGATATCCTCCCTTTGCCCTGGAAGAGCGGGGACCTGATGTAAGCGGATATTTTAGTGAATCCCTCGTTCTCAACACAAGGAAATTCCCCCGGCGTCGAAACCCTGCCTTGCGGGAAGAACATTTCGCCGGTTTAATGGAATCCTGGCTATATGCAATTGATTCCAATAATCTGTTATAGTTAGTAAGAGCATGCAACCATGATAATGCTTTCATCGAGATACGGGGAACTTCATGCATAACCTCACTTCCGTGGAGGAGAGAACATCGTGGATTCGATGAACGTCGGGAAAAACATCAAGAGCATGCGCAAAAAGAAGGGGCTGACCCTTCAGGAGTTAGCCGAGAAAAGCGGCATCTCCGCAACGGCCATCAGCGCCATCGAGCGGAACGTCTCGTCGCCGACGGTCAACACGCTGGCTTCCATCGGCCAGGCTCTTGGGGAGTCGCTATCCACTCTCCTTGGCGAAAGCGAGCTTTCGTACATCGTGACTCGCGCGGACAAGAGGGTGCGGCTTGCGTCCGAAGTTAGAAACGCGGATTTCCTCAGCCTGGCTTCGGGTCTCCCCGGCCAGCGATTCCTGCCGATGCTGAGCGTCCTGAAGACCGGCTCGTCCAGCGGAGAGGACTACATCACGCATCGAGGAGAGGAATTCTTCCTCGTCGTGAAGGGTGCGCTGGACGTCGAATTGAACGGGGAAATGGTGCGGCTCGAGGAGGGCGACAGCCTTTACTTCCGCGGAAACACGCCGTACCGGTGGCACAATGCCGCGGACAAGGAAACGCAGATACTTATCGTGACGGCCTCCTGAACCCGGCGGGAGGGCACGCGGCACGCCCCTGTTTCACTCCGTTTTTGGGGCAGACCGCCTCCAGACCGCATTCCGCACATTTCGGTTTTCGTGCAACGCAGATACGCCGTCCGTGCCATCCGAGGCGTGTCGCAAATTCCCACCGGTTTCTCTCGGGCACTTTTCCGGAAAGATCCTGTTCGATCTTCACCGGATCCTTCGACGCCGTCAGGCCGAGGCGGAACGAAACCCTTGCGACATGCGTATCCACCGGCAGCGCAGGAACTCCGAAACAGGCGCCGAGAATGATCGACGCCGTCTTGCGGCCCACGCCCGGCAGGGCGGTCAGGGCCTCCATCGTCCCCGGAACTTCCCCCCCGTGCCGCTCGACGATGGCGGCGGCGATCCCGCGGATCGCCTTTGCCTTGTTCCGGTAGAACCCCGTCGGGCGGACGGCTTCCTCCACCTCATCCTGCGGAGCGGCCGCGAGTGCGCGCGGATCCGGGTACCTGCGGAACAGTCCGGGGCTCACCCGGTTTACGCGCTCGTCGGTGCATTGGGCTGCGAGCACCGTGGCGACGAGAAGCCGGAACGGCCCACTGAAGTCGAGCACGATCGCGGCATCGGGATACGCGCGCGCAAGAAAATCGAGCACGAAATGAACCGGAGCGGGAGGACTGCGCGTCGGCAACTCAAACGCTCCTTCTGAAGACGATCACCTCGTATCCCTGGACATCCACCTCGAACGTAACGCCGAGAACGGTGCACGAGAACAATTTTTCGGTACCCATTTCATCATCGCCGGGGGTGATCGCGAACGCCCCCTCTCCGTCCAGCCAGGAAAGCATGGCATGCACCTCCGGAAACGTCATGTCGAACGGGGTGATGATGTTGTAAACTTTTCCTTCGTGGACAATGGGGTAAACGTCGAAATCTTCCGCATCCATGGGGAACCCCTTCGGGGCATTAGCGCTTTACGGCGCCGGTCGGTTTAGTATACGCTGTTAATCCGCATCTCTCACCAGGCGCGCCGCGAAACGGCGACGCCGGAGGTTTTTTCGTCTTGCTCATCCACGACATTCTCGCCCGGAACGCCCGCATCCATCCGGAAAGGGTCGCCCTCGCCGCGGAAGAGGAAAACGTCACTTACCGGGAGCTTGCGGCGCGGGTGGGCCGGCGCTCCGCGGATCTGAAGGCCATGGGGATCGGAAAAGGTGACCGGGTAGCCGTCCTGATGCGCAATTCACCCCTCTATGTCGAACTTCTCTACGCTATCCCCCGTACCGGCGCGGCGATGCTTCCGCTCAACGAGCAGATGATCGCCCGGGAACTCTCGGCGATCCTTCTGCACGCCGACGTCAAGGCCCTTCTGTATTCCGAGGAATTCAAGGCCGTGGCGGACCGGATAAGGGAAGTCTCGCCGTCCCTGACCTGGTTCGTCCCGGTGGGAACGCAGCCACGGGGTTCAGTCCCGGCGGAAACGGAACAGCCGCCGGACCCGCGAACGGCAGACGAACCGCCCCTTTCGGAATTCGACATCGCAATGGTCATATATACCGGCGGCATCTCCGGGACTCCGCGAGGAGCGATGCTTACACACCGGAACCTGATGGCGGCATCCGCATCCGCGGCGCTGGAGCTCGGCCTTTCCCGGAACGACGTTTACCTGTCCTGCACGCCGCTTCCGTTCATGACGGGAACAGGGCGGCTGCTGCGGTTCCAGTACATGGGAGGGACGATCGTCATCCTGCGGGATTTCGACCCCGGGGAGGTGCTTCGGACGATCGAGCACCGCAAGATCACACACCTTCTGCTCACTCCTTCCATGATGGCGCGCATACTGGACTTTCCCGCCGCGCCGGAATTCAATCTCGCGACCCTTCGCATGGTCCTCTACGGAGGAACGTGGATCCCCATTGATCTCCAGAAGCGCGCCATCCGGTTCTTCCGTTGCAGGCTGGTGCAGTCCTACGGGCTGGTGGAATCGGCCGGCGTCCTGACGTTCCTCCATGCCGAAGACCATTCGCTCGAAGAAGGCTCGCCGTACATGCGGACGCTTATGTCGGTGGGCAAGGAGGCCATTGGGGTCGAGGTCCGTGTCGTCGACGAATCCGGGAAGCCGGTCGGCCCCCATCGGATCGGCGAAATCACCGCGCGAGGCCCCAACGTCTTCGAGGGATATTTCCGCGATCCGGGGTACACCGTCTTCGCATTGCGGGCCGGATGGCTTTACACCGGCGACATGGCCTCCGTGGACGAGGATGGATACATCTACATCGTCGACCGGAAGCGCGACGCGCTTTCCGTAGGAGGAATCTGGGTCTATCCGCGGGAAATCGAGGATATCCTATCGGAGCATCCCGATGTGAAAGAGGCAGCGGTCATCGGGCGTCCGGATTATCTCCTGGGAGAAGTTCCCGTGGCCGTCGTCGCCCTGAAGGAAGGGGCAAGGGCGAACGCCGACGCCATCCTTTCCCATTGCAGGGAAAACATGGCAGCATTCAAGGTTCCCCATTCGGTCGATTTCATGGCTTCGCTGCCCAGGAACAGCCAGGGAAAGGTATTGAAAATGAAGCTGAAGGACAAGACCGAAGTTTCCGGACCTACTCGCCGAATACCTCCGCGGTGAACGAGAACAGTTCGGCCCCTTTTTCCCATTCGTCGGCAGGAAGCCCCGCTTTCCGACAGGTGTGGGAAAGGAACTCCTTCCTGTCCCATCCGTATTCCGAAGCCACCTGCGGCAACAGCAACCCGCGCCTCGCTCCCTTTCGGACCAAAAGCCCGTGGACGCCGACCGCCACTTCTTCCGCACGCACGGGGATGAGCGGCGTCAGCACGGATATCTCGATCCTTATGTCTTCCACCTCTCCCGGCCGGACCGGCGAGAACCTCGGGTCCTCGGTGGCGGCCGCCACCGCGCACTCCTGAACCGTCCTGTAAAGCGGGCCTGTCGCCTCGGTGTAGCCGATGCACCCGCGCAGCCGCCCTTCGCGCGTCAGGGTGACGAAGGCCGCCCCGGGCTCCGCAAGCTTCTGCGATTCGGGGCGTTCCTTCGGGACTTTCCCCTCCTTGACGTACGAAGCCGCCGCACGGCGGGCGATCGCCAGCAGTTCCAGGCGTTCCTCTTTCGTCAGATAGGGAGCCATCAGCCCGATCGGGCGAAGATGGCGTCCACGTGGCCGTCGGGCAGGATCAGGTCGTTCAGGTCGCCAAGAATCTCTATCTTTCCCTGAACTCCGAGGAAAACCGGGACGATATCGGGATCGAACTGGCTTCCAGAGCACCTCAGGATTTCGGCGTTCGCCGTTTCCAGGGAGAGAGCCTTACGGTAGGCACGGGTCGAGGTCATGGAGTCGAAGGTGTCGGCAATCGCCATGATGCGGGATTCGAGAGGAATATCCTTTCCCTTGAGATGTCCAGGATACCCTTTGCCGTCGTACCGCTCGTGGTGATGCAGGATCGCGGGAAGAAGCGGGCGGAAATTAGGGATCGGCTCGAGAATCTTCGTAGCCACTTCGGGATGAAGGATGATCTCCTTGAATTCCTCTTCCGTCAGCTTGCCGGGCTTGTTGAGCACGGCCTCGCGGACACCGATCTTACCCAGGTCGTGGAGGATGGCGGCCTGGTGGAGCACGTCGATCTGCCCGGACGCCAGCCGCATCTCCTTTCCGATCGCGACGGAGTACATCGTCACACGCTGGGAATGGCCTCGCGTATAGAAATCCTTGGCTTCCAGCGCCTTGATGAGGGAATCGATCGACCTGATGTACATCTGGTTGATGAGGTCGGTCTGCTCCTTTACCTTCTTTTCCAGGTTAACCTGGTAGTCCTGGAGCTCCCTCTCGAGGGCTTTCTTGCGGATGGAGTTCTCGATAGTGATAAGAAGAACATCGAAGTTGAAGGGCTTGGTTATGTAGTCGCAGGCGCCTATCTTCAAGGCGGAAACTGCGGTATCGAGCTCGGCATGCGCCGACATGACAATTCCGGCCACCTCGGGGAATCTCGTGGTGGCTTCCCTGAGGAGTGAGATCCCGTCCATTTCCGGCATGCGGATATCGGTCAGGAGAACCGTGTAATCGCTCGCGGCCAACCGTGACAGCGCTTCCCTTCCGTTGCATGCCTCGTCCACGGAATACCCTGCTATTTCAAGCCGTTCGCGAACCAGCGTGCGGATGAATTCCTCGTCGTCAACGACGAGGACGGTAACCCCTTCCGGATCGTGGCCGAGCGAAGGACTTCCCATGTGCGCAAGTGTACTCATCAAGAACCTGTTCGGAAACCGCCGATCAAATATTTAATCTTTTTTTTCAACTATTCACCGGATCATACATTGAACCGGACGTGAAATATCTCCCCGTCCCTTAAGATGTACTCTTTCCCCTCAAGTCTCCATTTTCCTTCGGCTTTCGCTTTCGCCATCGATCCGCACCGCAGGAAGTCCTCACTGGCTATGACTTCCGCGCGGATGAATCCCTTTTCGAGGTCCGAGTGTATCCTCCCCGCGGCCATCAGGGCCGTCGATCCCTTCGGGATGTTCCACGCCCGGACCTCGTCTTCGCCCACCGTCAGAAAACTTATGTAATTCATGGCCTCGAACGCGCCGCGCACCAGCCGGTCCCTAGCGCTTTCCGCAATCCCCATTTCCTTCAGGAAGTCCGCCTGTTCCGCCGGGGAAAGCTGGGCAATTTCCTCCTCGATCTTCGCCGAAAGGCGCAGGAGCGGGATGCCGCGTTCCCCTGCGACCCCGTCGAGTTCCGGGTATGCTTCGACGGACAGCTCATTCTCCCCGACGTTCAAAACGAGGATGACGGGAAGCATGCTCGCTAACCGGAATCCCGAAAGCACCCGTTTTTCCTCCGCGGAAAAGGCAACTTGCCGAAGGGGGACCTCCTTCTCGAGAACCGCTATCGCCTTGTGGAGCGTCGTCCATTCGATATCGCGCCTGGCTTCCTTCGCCATCCGCTCTATCCGCTTCTGGGCGATCAGGTAGTCCGACAGCGCAAGTTCGGAGTCGATCGCCCGGAATTCCCTGACAGGATCGAGCCCCGCCGGAGGCGCGGGGTGGAAGTCGTCGGAAAACCCCCGTACGACCACTGCCAGAACGTCCGATCCCTTGATATTCGCAAGGGTGTCAGGCGGGAGCAGTTCCCCTTCTTTCGTATCGATGTCCTCGAATGTTATCGTAATATGCGTCACTTTCCTGGGATGAAAAACCCCCGCGAGCCGGTCCACACGGTCGTCGGGAACCCGTATCGTGCAAAGCCCCGCCGACTGCCCCCGGGAAGGGGCCTCCCCTCCGCTGGCCAGCGCCCGGAAAAGAGTGCTTTTGCCCGACCCGTCCCGCCCGAAGATTCCCACTTTCATCGCCGGTTACACCTCCTGGCCCGCATTTCTCACCGGGGCTCGTCCGGTATCCCGTCGAACATGTCGATTTCCGGCAGGTTCACGCGAGGAAGACGGGACTTCGCGAGCACGAATGTTTCCCTGCGCGCGAACTCGCGGTATCCCTCCCGGGCAAGAATCCTCGCGGAATCCTTCGACTGGGTTCGGTGGCATCCGAACGCTTCGATTTTCGTATCTACATAGGACGAAGTGTCGACGACGGTGGTGATCTCTTTCCGCGGAACGCCCGCGAACGGTACGTTCCAATGTTCCAATATCTCCCTTTCGACCTCGATCCGGTACAACTTCGCGGACGCCCACGCAGTAACTCCGTTCACGAGCTGTCCGGGAAACCGCGAAGGGTCCGCCGCCGCATCGAACGCCTCCGCCGCCGCCCGCGACATCGCCATGTGGTCGGGATGGCGGGACACGCCTTCCGGACCGAAACCGACGACCACATGGGGCCGCACCCGGCGTATCTGCTCGACGCATTTCTCCACGAGGCAGTCCAGTGGTGTTTGGACGAGCCGCCCATCCTCGAAGCCCAGGAAAGCGACTTTCCGTATTCCGAGAACCCCTGCTGCGCACATCAGCTCCGCGGCGCGTACTTCTCCCAGGTGCTCCCTGTCGGTGAGAGGAGGATCCCCCGCCATTCCCGCCTGCCCCTTCGTGGCCACCGCAAGATATACGGCAACCCCCTCGGCCGAATATTTCGCGATGGTGCCTCCCGGCCCGAATGTTTCATCGTCGGGATGGGCCAGCAGGAAGAGCATCTTTCGTTTCAATTTCCGGACGCCTCTGAAGCGATTATTCACGATCGTAAATTTTAAACATAACACAAAGGAACCGAACGGAAGTATCATTGGGGCGAACGCCTGGAGGTCCCCATGAAGCCGATACCCCGCTGCGCCGGATTGCCGGCCGCAGTCCTCATCCTCCTCCTGCTGTGCTCCGCCGCCCTCGCGAATCCGGACATCGCCATCCTCGTCGACGGCCTCCCGCTCGACGCCAAGGGGCTCGCCGTCAAGGACGAGGTGTTCATACCGGCCTGGATCCTGGAAAACTACGCCCATACGAAGGTCAAGTGGACGCGGGGCGGCAACGTGCTCGAAATCCTGACCGCGCCGCAGGGAGAAGCCATCCCCCGGCAGGAAGGAATAATCCTCCTCAGGATCGGGGTCTACCTGAAACCGGAAGGATACGTCCGCGGCAAGGATACCCGCCTGTACCTGCTGAACGTAGACCCAAAGGAATTCACCTTCGCGGATGGAAAAACGCCGGGAGAGCGGGCGCACGAAGCGACGGTCGACCGCATCGGGATCTCGTCACGCCCCGTGCGGGACTATCTCCGGCTCTCTCCGACCGATCGGTTCGCACCCAAGGGATGGACGTTCGTTTCCATGATGCCCAGGGAGGAGGTCATCGAGCTGGCGGCCACCGTGGACCGTTACGAGCAGATGTACAGGACACTCTATTACGACCTGATCACCAACCTCGTCATCGGCAAGGAACAGGCCGTCCGCAGCGCCGTCGGGCTCGACGACTCACTCAAGGGAATAAAGATAGAAAACGTCCCCGTCCGGGAGGACGGGTCGGCGGAAGTGAAGCTGGGAAACGGCATGTACTTCCTGTACGCCCGCATGCTGCACGGGAACGTGCAGATCGTGTGGGACCTTCCGGTGGCGGTTCGCGGGGGAACCACCACTGTCGAGCTGTCTAACCGGAATGCCGCGCTGGCGCAGTGAGCCGCCGCCTTTTCCCTCCGCGGCCGGTATTTACGAGTTGTACCCCGCCTCCCCGTGCTGCGACAGGTCCAGGCCCATGATTTCGTGTTCATCCGCCACGCGAAGCCCCATGGTCTTGTCGAGAACCTTGAACAGGCCGTAACTCACCGCAAACGAGTAGACGAGGATCACGCCTGCGGCCAACGCCTGCACGGCCAATTGCCTGGGATTTCCGTACAGAAGCCCGTTGGCCCCTGCGGAGTTGACCGCGGTAGTGGCGAACACTCCGGTGGCCAGGGTCCCGAGTGTCCCGCCGACGCAATGGACGCCGACCACGTCCAGCGAATCGTCGTAGCCAAGTTTCCCCTTCATCATCACCGCCCAGTAGCACACGACTCCCGCCACGGCGCCGATGGCGACGGCGGAGGCCGGCACTACGAAACCGGAGGCAGGGGTAATCGTGCCGAGGCCCGCGATGCATCCGGAGGCCGCGCCGAGTACGGTCGGCTTGCCACGGTGGATCCACTCGGCGAAAACCCAGGTCAGGGTCGCGGCCGCGGCGGCCATATGGGTATTCACGAACGCGCTCGTGGAGAGGTTCCCCGCCGCAAGGGCGCTCCCCGCGTTGAATCCGAACCAGCCGAACCAGAGGATCGCGGCGCCGAGCACCGTCATCGGCAGGTTGTGCGGGGCAAGGATTTCGAGTCCGTATCCGCGGCGCTTTCCGACCGCGAGCGCCGCCGCGAGAGCGCTGACACCCGCGGTGATGTGGACGACGGTCCCGCCGGCGAAATCGAGCACCCCGAGGTTGCGCAGCCATCCGCCGGTCCCCCACACCCAGTGGGCCACCGGGTTGTACACAAGAAGCGACCACAGGAGGGCGAACACTAAATACGTGGAGAACTTGAACCGTTCCGCGAACGCTCCCGTGATCAGGGCGGGGGTGATGACCGCGAACATCATCTGGTAGATCATGAACGCCTGGTGGGGGACCGTTGCCGCGTAGTCCTTGAACGGGTCGAGCCCGACGCCGTTCAGCGCGAACCACGAAAGGTCTCCTATGACGCCTCCGCGGTCAGGCCCGAAGGAAAAGCTGTAGCCGACGAGCATCCACTCGATACTGATCAGCCCGAGAACGATGAACGATTGCATGACGGTGGCCAGGATGTTCTTCTGCCGGACCATTCCGCCGTAAAAGAGCGCCAATCCGGGGGTCATGAGCATGACGAGCGCTGCGGAGACGAGCAGCCAGGCGGTGTCGCCGGTGTTCATACCTTAATCCTCCTCCGGGCGAGGTGAAGTGGGGCCGATTCGAGGAGAATTGGCAATCCCCATGCCGGGTACGAAATCTTCGATAATGAAGGACATTCGCGGAAGGACGAGACAAGATGAGCTACATAAACGTCGATCGTGAAACGTTTATGAAGTAATAACTACATAATGGGGGCGCCGGGAAAAACCCGGCGTCCCCCCTCCGATAAGGAATGGTCGGCCCCATCACCTCCACGGAGGACCTTGCCCCGCATTTCCCTCCGGACGGTCGCCGCGCCGGCGGATACGGGAACTTAAACCTTATTTCTCACCAGTTGTATCCCGATTCCCCGTGCATGGACACGTCGAGGCCCTGTATCTCGTCCTCCTTGGAAACCCGGAGCCCCATGGTCATGTCGAGCAATTTCAGAAGCCCGAAACTTACCGCGAAGGAGTACACCAATGTCACGGCGACCGCCAACGCCTGGATGGCGAGCAACTTCGGGTTTCCGTACAGAAGCCCGTTCGCCCCCGCCGCGTTGACGGCGGTCGTGGCGAACAGTCCGGTGCACAGCGCTCCGAGCGTGCCTCCAACGCAGTGCACGCCGACTACGTCCAGGGAATCGTCATATCCCAACTTTCCCTTCATCATCACGGCCCCGTAACAGACGGCGCCCGCCAGGAGCCCGATGGCGAGAGCGCCCATCGGCTGCACGAACCCCGCGGCAGGAGTGATCCCGACCAGACCGGCGACGCAACCGGATGCGGCGCCGAGCACCGTCGGCTTCCCGCGGTGCATCCACTCGGCAAATACCCAGGAAAGCGTCGCCGTCGCCGCAGCCGTATGGGTGTTGACGAAGGCGCTGGTGGAAAGGTCGCCCGCCGCGAGAGCGCTCCCCGCGTTGAACCCGAACCAGCCGAACCAGAGGATCGCGGCGCCGAGCACCGTCATCGGCAGGTTGTGCGGCGCCATGTTGTCGACGCCGAACCCCTTCCGCTTCCCGATGACGAGAGCCGCCGCGAGAGCGCTGACGCCTGAGGTGATGTGGACGACGGTCCCTCCGGCGAAATCAAGAGCGCCCAGGTTGCGGATCCATCCGCCGATTCCCCACACCCAGTGCGCCACCGGATTGTAGACGAGCAGCGCCCAGAGAAGCGTGAACACGAGAAAGGTGGAAAACTTGAAACGCTCCGCGAAAGCCCCGGTGATCAGCGCGGGGGTGATGACCGCGAACATCATCTGGTAGATCATGAACGCCTGGTGTGGAACCGTGGCGGCGTAATCCTTGAACGGGGTGAGCCCGACGCCGTTCAGGGCGAACCAGGAAAGGTCGCCGATGACGCCGCCGTGGTCCGGCCCGAAGGAGAAGCTGTAGCCGACGAGGATCCACTCGACGCTTATCACCCCGAGGATGATGAAGGACTGCATGATCGTACCGAGGATGTTCTTCCTGCGGACCATTCCGCCGTAGAAGAGCGCCAACCCGGGCGTCATGAGCATCACGAGCGCCGCCGATACGAGCAGCCACGCCGTGTCGCCGGTATTCATTTGGTTACCTCCCTGGTGACAGGTGATGTTGCCGACGGAACGACGAAACGGCAACCGCCGTGCCAACCGCGATCCCGTGTTATTCAATATGTTTTCCCGAAAGCGCCGAAAACGTACGCACACATTTGTCGCTATACTGACATTATCGTCTCCCGATGAACTTACCGAAGGGCCGCCTTCCCCCGATGGGATGGCAAGGACGCATGCCGTGTTTCGCGGCTGATTCCGTGCGGGAAGGGTGCGGCCCGCGCCCGATTTTCCTTGGTTCGGGAGTTTCCCATGCATTACAATTTCAGAACGACCTATGACTGCCGTTTCTCCCCACAAGGAGTCGAGATGACCGAATCGTTCTGCTCGTCCTGCATACGGGGCGCGAGAAGCGTCATTTCTCTGACGAGGGAATCCCTGTCCCATCAGACCGCACGGCGGGGAGGAAACGCCTCCCTCGGTTATCCGGACACCGCGTACGAACTTCCCGTCGCGTTCGGCCTGACGGATTTGAAGACGACCACGCTTGCGGACGGCGGGAAGGTCCTCGATCGTGCGGAAGGGCTCCTTCGGAATTCCCCGACGCTCGAGAACGCCCTGGAGGCCGGGGCCGCCACACTGCTGGCCGCCGACGTGCTTGGGGCGCTTTCGCACAAGGACGGGAACCCGTTCGCGCCGCCTTCGGTCGGCTTCGTCCCCGACTCGATCCTGCGCAAACTCGGCATCTTCATGGTCGACGGCACGGTGCCGGGAGTCGCGGTGGTCATCGGCAGGGCTTCGGAGCCGGCGGCGGCCGCCGCCATGGTCCGGCAGTTCCAGGAAATCGGGCTCCTCGTCTTCCTGGCGGGAGATGTGGCGCAACAGATGAACAAGGCGGGCGTGAAGCTCGGTGACGACTTCAAGACGTTTCCGCTCGGTCCGCTCCCCGCCGTCATTCACGCCGTCAACTTCGCCGTCCGGGCGGGACTGACCTTCGGCGGCATCGGGCGCGGCCAGTCCTCGGCGATGTACAACTACCTCTCCCAGCGGGTAAAGGCGTTCGTCTGCGCGCTGGGTCCCATGGACGATATCGGGCTCGCCGTTATCGCCGGGGCGATGAAGGCCGGATTTCCCGTCATCACCGACACGAATCTCCCGGAGTTTCCCGGCGCCCTGCTGCGGCGCCCCGCAGGGGAAGAGATGGTCCGGGTCGGCATGGAGGTCCGCGGGATAAAGGCGAAGATCGTGAAGATCCCTATCCCCATCGCGTTCGGCCCCGCGTACGAGGGGGAACGAATCCGCAAAAGCGACACGTATGCGGAATTCGGCGGGGGTCGCGGCCCCGCCTACGAGTTGGTCGTCTCCGCCCCGATGTCGGAAGTTCGCGACAAGGAGATATCCGTCGTCGGCCCCGACATCTCCGATCTTCCGAAGGGCGGGACGCTCCCTCTCGGGATCGTCGTCACTGTCGCCGGAAACCGCATGCAGAAGGACTTCGAATCCGTGCTGGAGCGACGCATACACCGGATCGTCAATTACGGTGAAGGCACGATGCACGTGGCCCAACGGGACACCACGTGGATCCGGATCTCCTGCGAAGCGAAGGACAAGGGATTCAGCCTCGCGGACCTTGGGATGATGCTCTACGCGAAGATGCACGCCGACTTCGAGAACATCGTCGACCGGGTGTCAGTGGCGATCCACACCCTCGATGAGGACGTTAGGAATGGAATGGCGTTCGCCAGGACCGTTTACGCGGAGCGCGACGCGCGTGCGAAGACGCTGACCGACGACGCCGTCGAGGAGTTCTACTCCTGCACCCTTTGCCAGTCGTTCGCTCCGAACCACGTCTGCATCGTCGCCCCCGAGCGGCTGGGGCTGTGCGGAGCGATAAACTGGCTCGACGGGAAAGCGGGATACGAAATCACACCGACGGGGCCTAACCAGCCCGTGAAGAAAGGAGCGGTCCTCGATCCCGTGAAAGGCGCGTGGGACGGGGTGAACGCATTCGTAAGGGAGCACTCGCGCAACACCGTTCCGGGCTTCAACCTCTACTCGATCATGGACGCCCCCATGACTTCCTGCGGCTGCTTCGAGTGCATCCTTGCTGTGATCCCCGAAGCGAACGGAGTGATGGCGGTCAACCGGGAGTTCGAAGGGGCGGAGACACCGTGCGGGATGGGGTTTTCGACGCTGGCGGGATCGGTCGGAGGGGGCGCCCAGACCCCCGGCTTCATGGGGGTGGGAAAGCATTATCTTCTCAGCAGGCGGTTCCTTGCCGCGGAGGGAGGCCTCGCACGCGTCGTATGGATGACGAAGGAGATGAAGGAATACCTGGGGGCCGATCTTGCGGCCCGGGCGGCCGAGATCGGCATGCCGGACCTGGTCGACAGGATCGCCGACGAGACGGTCGCAGTCACACCGGAAGAACTTGTGAAGCACCTCAAGAAAGTGGGGCACCCGGCTCTCTCCATGCCGCCGCTGCTATGACCGTACCGTCGCCCAGGCAGTCCTTTCCGGGTCGGATCCTCCCCGTGACGCTGCCCGCCGGCGAAGGCGGAACGCCCGTGACCGTGGGCGGACAGAACGCGCTCCACCTCGCGCCCGAAGGGGAGAAACCCAACGGGGCCGCCTTCGGGATGGAGGTGCGTACCGGCGGGGGCGATCTGCCTTCCTCCCTCGCCAAGGCATACGAGGGCGGGATCACGGACCCCGCCGCATTCGCGAAGCGCTGCGCGGAAGACTGGAAGGCGCAGTTCATATTCCTCGCGCTGGACGGCTGCCATCCCGACTGCGGCGGACAACCGGCGGAAGAAGGGGCGCGGATCGTACGCGAAGTCCTTTCCGCCGTCTCCTGCCCCGTAATAGTGGGAGGCTGCGGCGAAGAGGGAACCGACGCCGCGCTCTTCCCCGCAATCGCCGAAGCCGCGACACGCCCCGTCTTCCTTTCTTACGCCGACGAAAAGAATTACCGGCTGGTGGGCGGCGCCGCCCTTGCGTACGGCCACGGGGTCGTCGCCTGGTCCCCGATCGACATCAACATGGCGAAACAGGCTAATCTTCTCCTGTCGGATATCGGCGTCCCTCCTGAAAGGATCCTGATCGACCCGCTTACGGGCGGACTCGGATACGGACTGGAATACACATACTCGATCGTGGAACGGATCCGGCTCGCGGGGCTTTCCGGCGACGCCATGCTGGCCCGGCCCGTTCTGTGCCACCTTGGAGACGCCTGGAAGGCGAGGGAGGCGGTCGATGCGTCCGAGGTCACATGGGGCGATGCGGTCGTGCGCGGACGCAGGTGGGAAGAAGCGACGGGGTGGGCATGCCTCGCCGCGGGGGCGGACCTCCTGGTATTCCGGCATCCCGACAACGTCCAGGCATTCCGGGAGGCGGCATGGCGCTGACCGCGCTTGACATCTACAAGCTGCTCCCGAAGACCAACTGCAAGGAATGCGGCTTCCCCACCTGCCTCGCGTTCGCCATGCAGATGGCGGCGGGAAAGGCGGGGATCGACAAGTGCCCTCCCGCGTCCGGCGAGGCGAAAGCGGCGCTCGGCGCGGCCACCGCGCCGCCCCTGCCGCGCGTGGTCGTCGGGACGGAGGATCGCGCGGTCACGCTGGGAGACGAGGTGGTGCTGTTCCGGCACGAAAAGACCTTCTACCACCCGACCGCGATCGCAGTATCCGTCTCCGACGCGCTCGGCGGCGAAGCGCTCGAGGAAAGGCTTCGCGCGGTTTCAGCTCTCACTTTCGAGCGCGTGGGCCAGGTACTCGCGGTAGACATGGTCGCCGTGCGCTTCGACTCCGGAGACCCGGAAAAGTTCGCGAAGACCGCCGCGACGGCGTTGTCGCGATGCGGAAAGCCGCTCGTTCTTTCGGGGACGTGCGCGGCGCTTTCGGCCGCGGTCCGCGAGGTCGGCGAGTCTCGCCCGCTTCTGAGGCCGCCCGCCGGGGACGCGGCCGAAGGCGCAGCGCTCGCCGTCTCGGCGAAGCTCCCCCTCGCCGTGAGCGCCCGGGGGATCGATGGGCTCGAGGGCGCCCTCGCCGCGGCGCGCGCGGCCGGTGTGATGGAACTCGTCGCGGATCCCATGCCCGGGGACGTCGCAAGCGCCGTCGCAGACTCGGTTTTCATTCGAAGGCTGGCCATCGCTCACCGCGCGCGGGAGATCGCCTATCCCACGGCGTTCGACCTCGGACGTGGTTTTCCCCGGCCGTTCGAGGCCGCCTGCCTTCTCATCGCGAAATACGGCTCGCTCCTCGTGCTCGATACCGCGGACCCGTCCGACATCTTCCCGCTCCTGACGCTGCGCCAGAACCTGTACACGGACCCGCAGAGGCCGATCCAGGTGGAACCGGGGATCTATCCCATCGGGAAGGCTTCCCCTGCCTCTCCCGTGCTCGTCACCACCAACTTTTCCCTGACGTATTTCACGGTCCGCAGCGACGTGGAGGCGTCGAAGACGCCGGCGTACCTCTTGATAGCCGAGTGCGACGGGATGTCGGTGCTAACGGCCTGGGCCGCGGGGAAATTCACCTCCGAGAGCATCGCGGGACTGCTTGCCGACAGCGGCATCGCGGCGAAGGTGGAACACCGCACTCTCATCCTTCCCGGGATGGTGGCCCGTCTCTCCGGAAAGCTCGAGGAACTTTCGAAATGGCGCGTCCTCGTCGGACCACAGGAGTCCTCCTCGTTATCCTCATACCTCCGGCGGCTTCCCCCGGCGGCGTTCGCTCCGTCCAATGGGTGACACCGGGAAAGGAACGATACGGTTTCTCCCGGAAGGAGCAACCGCATCGCTGTCCCCGGGAGACACCGTCCTTTCCCACGCAATGCGCACCGGCGTGCCGATCCTTTCGCCGTGCGGCGGAGAGGGGCGCTGTGGAAAGTGCCGCGTCGCAGTTTCGGGAAGCGCAAGCGGCGGCGACGATCCCGGCGTCCTTTCCCATGATGACCTGCGCGCAGGGATACGCCTCGCCTGCCGTTGCGTGCCGCTCGAAGGCGATGTGGACGTCACCGTATTGCCGGAAAGCCGCCCCGCCCGGCTGACCGCGTACATCGAGGGGAAGGACACGGCGGGCGACGGCCCGTTCCTGCCCCTGCACGTCGTCCCGCGGAAAGGCAATCCGCTCGGCGTGGCGCTGGACGCCGGGACCAGCACGCTTGCGGGCGCGCTGATCGACCTGCGCAACGGCGCAGTGCTCTCCAGGGGCGCGGCCGACAACCCGCAGATGGCCTGCGGAGAGGACCTGATTTCACGGATCGTATTCGAAGAGGAGAAGGCCGAAGGGTTTTCCATTCTCCGCAGGCTCCTCATCGCAGGGGTCGACCGGTTGATTTCCGGCCTCCTGCGCTCTTCCCCCGTAGATGGGGAGATCATGGAGGTGGTCTCCGCCGGTAACACGGTCATATCCCACTTTCTCTACGGCCTGTCCCCCTCCCCCGTCCGACGGCCGCCCCACCGCCCGGTGCTAAAGGAGTACCCGTCGAAGACGGGCCTGGAGCTGGGATTCGAATCGGCCCCCTCCGCACGCTTCCGGCTCTTTCCCTCGATAGGCGGATTCGTCGGCGGGGACATAGTAGCGGGGATCCTCGCGTCGGGGATGCACCGTGAGGATGCGATGTCGCTCTTCTACGACGTTGGGACGAACGGCGAGGTGGCGCTCGGGAACAGGGAATTCCGGATATCCTGCTCCTCTTCCGCCGGGCCTGCATTCGAAGGGGGAGAAGTCGCCTGCGGGATGAGGGCGTATCCGGGAGCGATCGATTCCGTCCGCATCGATCCCGCGACGTTCGAGGTGGAATGTACGGTGATCGGCGGCAGGAAACCCGCGGGCATCTGCGGTTCCGGGGTCCTCGACCTGTGCGCCGAGTTGTTCAGGACCGGGCTCGTCGACCGCGCCGGCCGATTCGTGCACCGCGAGGGCGCACCCTTCCGCGAAACGGAACGCGGGAAAGCGTTCGTCGTAGCGGGACCGGACGAGAGCGCCACCGCCTCCGAGATCGCCTTCACCGCGTCCGACCTGAAAAGCGTCGTCCGCACCAAGGCCGCCCTGTGCGCCGCCGCAGACGCGCTCTGCCGGGCGGTGGGCCTTTCGAGAGACAAGGTCGAGAGGGTATTCATCGCGGGAGGGTTCGGCAATTTCCTCGATCTTCGTTCGGCGCTCACGCTCGGCGTCTTTCCGCCATTCCCGCTCGGCAAGTTCGTCCTTCTCGGGAACGCGTCGCTGGCAGGCGCGATCGGCGCCATTCGCAACCGGAAGCGGTGGGAGGAAGCATTGGCGGTCTGCTCCTCGACCGACTACCACGACCTTTCCGCCGACCACGCCTTCATGGATCTCTATCAGCGAGCCCTGTTCATTCCGCATACGGACGCCGAAAGCTACCGCGCGACACTTCCCCCGGAGACCGGCTCGTGAGCGGCGGCCTTTCGCCTTTTCTTCCCACGGGCGTCGGCAGCCTGCCGCACGCCGACCCGGAAACCGCCGTGCGGCTGGTCCTTTCGGCATTCCGCGACGTCCCCTGCTGGCCGCAGCTTCCCCGCCGGACATTCCTCGAATCCATGTACATCCAATATGCGGCCGGCCTGCCCGGGGCGGTCATCGACGGGGACAAGCTTTTCGTGGAGGTCGGGGAGAAGGTCCTTGCCGAAGCCGAGTCCTTTTACGAGCGGTTCCTCGGCGAAGACGCCTCATCCTTCGCAATCCCGGCGGAACGGGCGGCAGGTCTCCATGCGCTCCTTGCATCCGGAGCAGGACGGTATTCCGCCGTCAAAGGACAGGTAACGGGCCCCCTCTCCTTCGGTTTGATGGTCACGGACCGGGACAAGAAGCCCCTTTTCTACGATCCCGTCGGCCGCGATATCCTCGTGAAGCATCTTCTGCGCGTCGCCCAGTGGCAGGTTTCTGCGCTCTCGCGCCTCTCTTCCGAAGTCATCATGGTGCTCGACGAACCGTATCTCGCCTCGGTGGGATCTTCCCTCCTTTCCCTCGGGAGGGAAGAAGTGGTCGGATGCCTGAACGAGATCTTCGACGGCCTGCCCGGAACGCGGTGCGGGATACACTGTTGCGCGAACACCGACTGGGGGCTCGTCCTCTCGTCCCGGACGCAATACCTGTCTTTCGATGCGTACGGGTTCGCGGACTCGCTGCTGCTGTACCCGAAAGAGGTGAAGGCATTCCTCGACCGTGGGGGTAAGCTCGCCTTCGGGATCGTCCCCACTTCCCCGGAAGGGATACGCTCGGAAACTCCCGTCACGCTGGCGGACAGGATGGATGCGATTTTCGGCAATTTCGAGGCGCGGGGGATCGGCCGCGGTGATGTCGTCCGCGCAGCGGTCATCACTCCCGCCTGCGGGCTGGGCACTCTGCCGGAAGAGGATGCCGAAAGGGCGGTCATGCTGACCTGCGAACTATCCCGCCTGCTTCGGCGGCGTTTCGCGGGAATAACGGAATGAGCCTCCTGATCGCCGTCGCGGGAAAGGGAGGAACGGGGAAGACCACCTGCTCCGCCCTTCTTCTGCGCGCGCTGCTCGCATCGGGAGTCCGCCCGCTGCTGGCGGTGGACGCCGACCCCAACGCCAATCTTCACCTCCTACTCGGAATCCCGCCGCCTAAAGGGCTCGGCTCCATCAGGGAAGAACTGCTGGATTCCCCCGGCGGCGCGACTTCCAAGGAGGAACGGCTCGAGGCGATGGTCCAGCAAAGGGTCTCGGAGGGAAAGGACGTCGACCTCATATCGATGGGACGGGGAGAGGGACCGGGCTGTTACTGCTTCGTGAACAACCTGCTTCGCAGGTCGCTTGCGCGCCTTGCGGGCGGATACGCCGCTGTGGTCGTGGACAACGAGGCGGGGATGGAACATCTCTCCCGGCGCAACCTCCGGAGCATCGACCACCTCGTCCTGGTCGCCGACCCTTCTCCGCGGGGATTGGCCGCTGCGTGCGCGGTCCTGGAATTGGCTTCCGATCTCTCCCTTCCCGTCGGGAAAGCCTGGCTGCTTCTCAACCGGCCGTATGCCGCAGGCGCATCCGGGAAACCATCGGCCTTTCCCGCGCCGCTGCTCGCCGAGATCCCGCATGATCCGTCGCTTCCCGGCTGGGAGGACGCAGGCCGTTCCTTCCTCGACCTCCCGGACTCCTCGCCCGCCGCAGCCGCCGTAGCCGGCGCGATCCGCGGTCTGCTCGCCGGCAGGACGAATTGAAGATCCTGTTCTCGGTGCAAGGCCGGTACGGCGAGCGAATTGCGGAAAATGTCCGCGCATACGGTCCGGCGAATTGGGAGATCCGCGTGCTCACGCTTCCCGCGAGGCTTCCGATCGTGATCGACGATCCGGAAGAGTTCCTTCCGGCAACCCTGCCGGCGGCGGACCTGCTTGTTTCCCTCCACGAAAAGCCGGGCGCGGCGGAGCTCATACCGGACATCGCCGGGCGGTGCGGCGCCAAGGCTGTCCTTGCCGCGGTGGACGACCGGTCGTCATGCCCGGCGGGGCTGGAAAACCAGGTACGGAAGCGGCTCTCCGCCATGGGCGTCGCCGCCGCCTTTCCGCGTCCCCTCTGCGGGTTCGACGGCGGACCGGATCCGCTGCTGCGGGAATTCTCCGCGAAGTTCGGGCGGCCGAAGTTCCGTATCCTGAGGGACGGCGAACGCGTCGGGTCCGTCGAGGTGCTGCGGGACGCTCCCTGCGGCTCCGCGAAGTTCGTCGCCTCCATCCTCGGCGGCACGCGTGTCGCGGAGGCGCCCGATACAGGTGCGCTGCGCCACCACCATCATCCCTGCCTTGCGTCGATGGAGATCGACCCCGACCTCCAGGACACGATCATGCACCTGTCGGGATACATCGTCCGCGCCGCGATCAAGTCGGCGTTGAAAGAGTAGCGGAAGGAAAAATTAGCCTAGGACGAACGGTCGAGGACGTCCCGCACGATGCGGGTCAGCTTGTCGGCGCGGTACGGTTTCGGCAGGAAAGCGGACGCGCGTGACGTCTCCCTTGACGGGTGCCCGCTGGACATTATGACCTTGGCTCCCGGGTTCATCCCGCGGATCCGCTCCAGGACCTCGCTCCCCGACAGGTACGGCATCGAAAGGTCCAGGATCGTGAGGTCGATCCGGTCGCGGTGCGCGGAATACAGGTCGGCGGCCTCCTGGCCGTCCGCCGCGACCAGCACCGAATAACCGTGCACCTCGAGAACCTGCCGGCCGAGCGTGCGAATCATCTCCTCGTCGTCCACGAGAAGGATCGTCTCCTTGCCCATTTTTTCCCTGGCGACTTCCCCCGCCCGGGATTTTTCCTCCTCCGCCCCTGCTTCCGCCCGCGGCAGGTACGCGTGGAACGTGGTCCCCTTGCCCGGCCGGCTTTCGAGGTTTACCCAACCCTCGTGCTGCTTGACGATTCCGTACACGGTGGAAAGACCGAGTCCGGTGCCCCTCCCCAGCTTTTTGGTCGTGAAGAACGGCTCGAACACCCGGCGCTGCGTCGCCTCGTCCATTCCCGCCCCGTTGTCCGAAATAGACACGACGACGTAGTCGCCCTTGCGCGCGTAAGGGTACTGGCGGCAATACTCGTCGCCCACCGTGAAGTTACTCGTGACTATCCGGATCCTGTATCCGCCGTCGGGCGGTTCCCCGGACTGCTTCCCTTCCGCCCGCTCCATGATCGCGTCCCTGGCGTTCACGCAGAGGTTCATCAGGACCTGGTGCGCCTGGTTGGGGTCGGCCATCGCGAGCCATAAGCCATCCGCGGCGCAGATATCCATTTCTATTCGCCGGTCGATCGTCTGTGCGACGAGATCCGCAACCTCACGGCCCACCTTCCCGAGATCGATCGCCCTCCTTTCCGAGGGGGACCGCCGTGAAAAGTCGAGAAGCTGCCGGACCATATTCGCCGCCCGCTCCGACGCCTTGATCGATTCCTGCACCGGAATCGCCGCGAGCGACTCCGGCGGCACGACTTTCGCGGCAAGATCGAGGTTGCCCATGATTCCCGTGAGGATATTGTTGAAGTCGTGCGCGATGCCTCCCGCGAGCGTCCCCACCGCCTCCATCTTCTGCATCTGTATGATCTGCCGTTCGAGGCGGCGGCTTTCCGTGACGTCGGTGCCCGTGGCGACGACCGAAATCGCGTTTCCCTCCGGGTTCCTCAAGAGGGCATGATTCCAGACGACCAGCCGCTCCTCCCCGGCGGTGGTCACGAGAGGAAATTCCACGTTCTGCGAAACCTCGCCTTCGACGATCCGGTCGAAGTTCCTTCGGTAGGCCGCCCGGCACGAGCCGGAAATCAGGAGGCCCGCCATCTCCTGGCCGGAGACCTGGCTCCACGCGTAGCCCGTCATCTCTTCGAACTGACGATTTATCAGGACGATTTCGCCCCGGGGATTCATCTGGGCGATGAGGACCCCGGCGATGTCGAGCATCTTCTCGGAGAAGTCACGCTGCCTTCGCAGGTCCTCCAGGACCAATTTCCTGCCGGTGATGTCCCTCAGGATTATCATGCCGAGCGGACCGTCGTACTTCGGAAAGAAGTTCGATTTCCTGTTGGTCCTTGCCAGCCACGTAACGGCGAGTTCGCCGAAGAATACGGAACCGTCCTTCCTGGCTATCTCCGCTTCCCCCTTGAACCTTCCTCCCTCCCCGGTGCCGCATCGCAGGACGCCGGAATGTTCCGGGCAAGCCTCCGGCTCCTTCAGGATGATAGCCGGATCCGCCCCGACCAGTTCCTCCCCATCCGGATAGGCAAGCATGGACGACGCGGAAGGATTAACCCGCACGATCCGCCCCCCCCTCACAAGGATCACCCCGTCCCTTTGCGTCCTCAATAGATCGTCGTAGGCGCTTTTCGCAGCTACGAAGAATTCGTGCCTCCTCGCGCTCTGGATCGCCTGGCCGACGCGGTACGCAAGCGCGAGGAACCCTTCGATTTCCAGGCCGGAGAACGCGGACCGCGAGTCCGCATAAACGGTCAGAGCCAGAGCCGGCTGCCCGCCGGATTCGATGCGGACGGAAACGGCCCTGTGTATGCCGCCTTCCGACAGAGCGCTTTTCCACTCGGCCATCCCCGGATCGGCATCAACCCGGTTGACGACGCATGGCTTGCCGGTCCGCAGCGCCGTTCCGGTGACGCCTTGACCCTTTGGGGTGTCGTCCCAGCGGATCCCCGCTTCGAAAAGGAAGGCCTCGCCCTTTCCGGCGGATTTCACTATCCGCACGCTGCCGTCGGGCTCTCCGGAGCCGATCCAGGCGAGACGATACCCTTTCTGCCGGCACAACACCTCGCACACGACGGACATGATCCGGTTCTCGTCGAGAATTCCTACCAGGGAACGGTCGACTTCGGAAAGCAGCATGAATCTTCCTTCAAGCCGCTCCTTAAGGAGGAACCACCGTTCCGTCAGCGCGAATCCGCAGACCAGCAGGAGGGCTACGAGAAGGGAGATGGTTTCGATTCCCGAATCGAGAATGGCCTGGTCCGGGTCGTAATATCCCGCGAACAGCGTGGAAAGCCGAAGTCCGCCGAGGATGATCAATGCAACGGAAACCAGCAGCCAGGGGCGGCCCAGCCGCCGATGGTAAACGAACCGGACGGAGAGGAACGCCGCAAGGAACTGAAGCGCGGCGGAAATGGCAAGAATGGCGGCCAAAAAACCTCCGGGAAGCCACCCCCGGCTTCCCAATACTTGATCGCTATTATTCCACTATTTAATTGACGCCCGCGACAATTAATTGCCTTTCCGTATTCCCCGGCGGCCAGTAAATATATGCAAAACAATCGGTTTTTTTGCAGGCAAAACACGTAGATGGATATGCGGTCGAATCGGGTGCGATCCGGAATTATCGAAAAACGGGAATTATTTCCGGTTGGTATATTCGGATGAACCGAATCGCGGAGTCGGGTATTCTTAGGATGAAACGGCGCAATGGAGGAAACGATGGGACGACTTGTTCATACTTCCCGCATCTCGATCACGCGCGAAAAGGGCCCGACCCGGAAGGCCGTGATCGAAGGCTTCGCGGAGCCTGTGTACTACGGCGTACACGGAGGCATCAAGCATTTCTACAAGGTCGAGCCGGAAAAGGAGCACGCTGCCACGCTGGATCACATCGTCGGCGCCGTCGGCGGCTGAATGATGGGCACGCTGGCCACGGTGCTGGCCGGTAAAAAGATCCCCACATTCGGCGACCGGTACCGTGCGGACGTCGAGGGAGACATCGAGGACGTCGACGGCGTCCTGAGGATAACTAAAATCCGGGTAAAGTACACCATGATGGTCCCCAAGGGAAAAACCGGGGAAGCCCGCGATGCGCTGGCGACATATATTACGGCCTGTCCGGGCGCCATGAGCGTAAAGGGCGCCATCGAGCTGAGCGACACCGCGGAAATCGCCGAACTTCCGGAATAAGCGGCTCGTCGCGGAGCCCCGCATAGAGCCGGCGCCGATAAGGAGAACAATCGTATGAAAGCCGCAGTATGCGAATCGTTCGGAAAACCGCTGGTCATGTCGGAGCTGCCCGTTCCGGATCCGGGCCCGGACGAAGCGCTGATCCGGGTGGCCGCCTGCGGGGTATGCCACAGCGATCTCCATCTCGTCGATGGAGACTGGAAGGACTGGGGGACGCCCCTGCCAATCGTGCCCGGCCACGAGGTGACGGGAATCGTGGAGAGGACGGGCGCAGGCGTGAAAGGCCTCTCGCCGGGCGACAGGGTGGGTGTGCCGTGGATGCAGTACGCCTGCGGCGATTGTCCCCCGTGCCGCGCCGGAGCGGAAATGCTCTGCGCGGTCCAGAGAAGCACCGGCGTCACCGTGAACGGCGGCTATGCCGAATACGTCACGGCGCCGGCGGCTTTCACGCACATGATACCCGAAGGGCTCGACCTCGTGGACGCGGCGCCGCTTCTTTGCGCAGGCATCACGGTTTTCGCGCCGTTGCGCCGGGCGGGCAACCTTGCGGGGAAAACCGTCGCGGTCGCGGGGATCGGCGGCCTGGGACACCTGGGCATACGGATGGCGTCGGCCATGGGAGCGACGGTCGTGGCGATTCTGCGGGGTGAGGAGAAATACGGCCTCGCGCGCAAGATGGGCGCCCGGGAGATTGTCGACACCGAAAAGGAAAAAATCGGGAAACGCCTCTCCGCAATGGGAGGAGCGGACCTTATCCTGCTGACGGGAATATCCGCAAAGCTGTTCGAGCAATGCATCCCGGGCATCGGGCCAAACGGAACGCTGGTGGTTCTGGCAGCCATCGCGGAAAAAGCGTCGCTGATCCCCGCCGGGCTCATTACGGGGCAAAAAAATATCTGCGGCTCCGTCATCGGCACGCGGGACGACATGGATGCCATGCTGCGATTCGCCGCCGATCACGGAATCGCCCCCATGGTGGAGCGCCATCCTCTCGATAATGCCAACGAGGTCCTGCAAAAACTGCGCGTGGGGAAAGTGCGCCTTAGGGCAGTCCTGATTCCTTAGTGCTTCACTTCATAAATACGGTAACGCACAGAGAGCGTCGATGCGCCGCGCCGGCAAGGCGCGCGACTGAGGCATACCGTTGAGTATGGTGAAGGAGCGCAACGAAGCAGGCCTCCCCTTTACACCCTCACTTGACGATCTTCCATGTTCCGTCCGGCTGCCTGCACGCCGTTCCGTATGCCTGGTGCTCCTCGCCTCCGATGATGACCGTCTGCTGATACTCCCTGCAATACCGCCCTTCGGCCGTCCTGTACGTCTTCTTCGGAGTGATCGAGCCTGAATGCCCGCTGTCCGGATTTCTCCACGAGCCGGGCTCGTCGGTCCTGTTATGCTCAAGGCTGTACTGCGCGGTCCTCTCCATCTCGACGCGGTCCGCCCTGTCGAGGGAACTGCCGATTTCCCGGCCGATCAGCGCGCCTGCCATCGTGCCGACGGCGACCCCGAGAAGCCTTCCCCTCCCGCTGCCGATCTGCGAGCCCACCAGCGCTCCCGTGGCGCCGCCGATGAGGGTTCCTCCCGTTTCCTTGGGCCCCATGGTGTTTGCGCATCCCCCAAGCGCCAAGGCCAATATGATCGGTGCGATAACGGCTATTTTCATTCTCATGCCTCCTCGCTGCATCTTCCTTTATTAATGCGAAACCTGCCCCCTTCGATGCGAAATCCCCTCAAAGGGATACGCATTCCGAATGACGATTATTCGGATATCGCTCCGAATATCGTTCAGGCGGCGGATTTCTCCATATCCCGGGTGTATCTTCCGTAACGCGCCTCACCGTTGCAACGCGCACGGTGCAGGAAGGCTCGCTGCGCTTTGGCGGCGTTTGCGGGGTCCCCCTTCCATGCACTGAGGACCGGGTCCTGAAGCGCCCTGCCGAAGGAGAAGCTGAGCTCCCAGGGGTGGTTTCCGAGGGTGTTCATCAGGCTCAAGTGTTCCGTTGCAGCTTCCGGGCTCTGTCCGCCCGACAGGAAGACGATGCCCGGAACGGGAGGCGGAACGTGGGGCCGCAGCCAGCTCGCGGTGGCGAGGGCGACCTCCTTCGCGCCGGCCTGCACCGGGCACTCCTTGCCCGACAGGACCATGTTCGGCTTGAGGAGGATCGCTTCCAGGCTGACGTGGTGCTCGGCCAGTTCGATGAACAACATGGCAAGCGTCGCGGCGGTCGCCTCACCGCACCGCTCTATGGTGTGAGGACCGTCCATGAGCACTTCGGGCTCGACGATCGGAATGAGACCGCCCCCCTGGCACAATGCGGCGTAACGCGCAAGCGCATGCGCGTTCGCCTTCAGGCAGGCCATGGTCGGGATGCCGTCGCCTATGGAAATTACGGCGCGCCATTTGGCGAAGCGGGCGCCGAGGGAACGGTATTCCGCGAGCCGTTCCCGCAAGCCGTCCAGCCCTTCCGTAATTTTCTCTCCTGGAAAACCGGCAAGCGGCTTCGCCCCCAGGTCTACCTTGATCCCGGGAATAATCCCCCTTCGTTCAAGCAGTTTCGGGAAGGGCAACCCGTGCCGGGTCTTTTGCCGGATCGTTTCGTCGAAAAGGATCACGCCGCTGATGAATTCCTCGATCGCCGGAGTCGTAAAAAGGAGTTCCCGGTATGCCCTCCGATTTTCCTCCGTGGATGCGACTCCCACGCTTTTAAACCGTTTCTCGATGGTCGGAGCGCTTTCGTCCGCGGCCAGGATTCCCTTGCCTGGGGCGACGAGGGATCGTGCGACGTTTTCCAGTTCTCTGTCCGGCATCGTTACGCACCTCCCGGCAATTGAATTCGTTTTTAGATTCCGCAAGATCGAATTATGTTTCACCTCATGGACAGCTAATTGCATTATTTTACATCATACTGCCGAAACAAAATATTATTTAACGGGGGGGGGTGAGCAAGTTGAATTCGCAATACATACTTTTGGAGCCGCAATTCCCCACCTGGTTTAATATGCAATCGCTTTCAGATGAACAGGCCCGCGGCTGCCTACTGTTTTATGCGGCTTTCTCCCGGATTTTCATCATTGCTACCCTGTAGAGTTCCTCGGTTTCGTACCAATCTTCGGCGTGCACGTCGTTCACGTGCCGCATAATCATCTCCATAACCGAGTCTTCCGTATCTCCGTGGACGACGAAATCGCAATCCATCCCGATCTCCCTGCAATTTATCGATATGAACATATCGTTTCTCCGGCCGTCGTTTTCCGCAGGCGTTGAACACTGCCCGCACGTTTTCTTGTGATGCGGATCGATCCCCGTGCGGTTCCGCATGGAAAAAATCCGTCCTGAACCTACCGGAATACAACAAGGGTGGAAATGCGGGCCAGTCTATATGCCTTCGAGCAGTTCCATCAGGCGGGAGACGTCCAGCGGTTTCACGAGGAAGGCAAGCGGCTTCAATTCCTTCGCCGCATTCACCGTTTCCTCGTCGTTGTAGCCTGTCATGAAAATCACGGGGATGCCGAGGCGGCCGATGATCTCCTTCGCCGCCCCGAGCCCGTCGATGGAGCCGTGGATGCTGATATCCATCAGGATGACGTCGGGCCTATGGGCTTCCGCCGCGCGTATGGCGTCTTCCCCGCTCGTCACCATGTCCGTCACCCGGAAGCCCCATCGCGGAAGCGTTTCGGAGAGAGCCATCGCGTTTATGATCTCGTCCTCGACGATAAGGATGCTCTTGGCCAAGATTCATTTCCTTTCCTGTTGTTCGAATCCGCCGAAAAGGAAGACGAATTCCGTTACGGGTTCCCGCCGGAGCTCCATCTTCCCCCGAAGTTGCCGCACCGCAAGGTTGTACACCAGCTTCAATCCGAGCGAATCGACCCGGGCCGGGTCGAGGCCGGGCGGCAAACCCGGCCCGTCGTCCCTGTAAATCAACTCCACGCCCCCGCGGCCCCGTTTAAAGGACAGGAAAATGGTTCCCGGTTCACCATGCGGAAAGGCATGTTTCAGCGAATTGGAAACCAGTTCGTTGATGACCAGTCCGCAAGGCAGGGCGTGGTCGAGGGCAAACCTGAGATCGTCGAGGTCCAGTTCGGTCTTCACGGGCCCGCCGCTCCCCTGGTGGGCAAGCAGCAGGGAGCCGGCAAGGTCCCGCACGTAATCTTTCATGTTAAGCGAGGAGACGTTCCCGGACCGGTAGAGCTTTTCGTGCACGAGGGCCATGGCCCGGATCCTGTCCTGCGTGTCCGCCAGCGCGGCAAGCAATATCTTGTCCGACGACGCCGCGGCCTGGAGGCTGATGAGGCTCGCGACGACCTGCATGTTGTTCTTCGTCCGGTGCGCGAGTTCCTTCAGAAGGATTTCCTTTTCCTCCAGCGACGACCGAAGCGCCTCCTCCATCCTCTTGCGCTCGGTTATTTCGCGGGCGACGTGCACCGCGCCGACGACATGTCCCTGCCTGTCGATCACCGGCGTAGTGCTGACAACGAAGTCTCCCCCGAGACGGGGTTCATGCACTTCGGCGACGTGCTCCCGACCATCCTGGCAGGTCATTATATGAGGACATACGGTGGGCGGCTCGCCGACGCCGTGGACGGCCTCGTAGCAATTCTTTCCGACGCATTGTTCCGGCCTCAACCCGAGCCTGTCCGCCATGGCTTTATTCACGCGGACTATCCTGTGCCGGCAATCAAGGAGCGCAATAAGATCGGGAACCGTGTTGAAAGTCTGTTCCCAGTCTTCCGTCGCACGGCGCAGCGCCTCCTCAGCCCGCTTGTGCATAAGGGACTGGGAGATCGCCGCGGCGAGGGCTTCCAGCGCTTCCATATGCTCCGTGTTATAACCCCCTTCGCGGTTCCCCACACACACCATCCCGACGGTGCTTCCGCCGTGGATCAATGGCACACCGAGGAAGGCCGTCAGACCGGGATGCCCCTCCGGGATGCCGATGCTGTCCGGGTGAGACGCCGGCTCGTTCGTGAAAAAGCTTTTTCCGTGGATAATCACCCTTCCGTACAGGCCGTGGACCTTGAAGTCCCAAGGTGGCATGCGGTGCCCGGTTTTATCCCGCATCCTGCATACTTCCCATCCCGGGTCGCTTATGGCGAGGTCGTGCAGAAGTCCGTCCGGGCCGATCTCGCCGATGAAACCGAACCTGCTCCCGGTCACATCTTCCGCGACGGACAGGCACTTGCGCCCGAACTCCTCCTCCGTCGACGGGACCATGGTTTCGTGGAAGATCCTATTGATCCCGTTAAGGGCCCGGTTCCGGAGCCCGATGGCGCTCTCGACAAGTTTTCGACCGGTTACGTCGCTGAACGTTACTGCGAAATACCCCTTGTGCGGGCTGAAGGCGGAGACGTCGTACCACCGCTTCAGCGCTTCCGAATAGCTTTCGAACCGGACCGGATCGCCGGTCATGGCGACATTTCCGAATTTTTCGATCCAGCCGACAGGCTCCTTTTCGATGCCCGGGATTACTTCCGTGGCACGTTTGCCGAGGACGTCTTCCGCATCGAGGCCGGTCATCTTTTCGAAGTTGTCGTTGACCTGGAGAATCACGCAATCCGCCGGCTTCCCACGGGAATCAAGGACGATCCGGCAATAGGCGAATCCTTCTGACATGTTGCTGAAAAGTGATGCGAGCTTTTCCTCGCTCCGTTTCAGATCATCCTTCGCGGTCCGGGCTTCCGAGCTCTCGATGACCTCCCATCTTCCTGCGTCCCTGACCAACGCGAACCTGTGGTTCTTGACCGCCTCCATGAGACCCAGCGCGTCGAACGAACCCCTGGGATACGCAAACACCGCGATCACGTTGTTCCCGGAAATGACATCCGTACCGCAAGGATTGAAAAATTTGCCGCCATCCTTGCGGGGAAGGAAATCGCACGCGAGCCGGAGGCCCTCGAACCCCGCGGCGATCGCCTTGTCGAGCCCGGAAATGACGACTTTGCCGGACTTTCCTCCCCTCGCCTGCCACCGGCGGAACGGAACGATCGCCATCTGCCCCGCGGCTTCACGAGCGCCGAAATCGGGAACGGCTTTCGCCAGCGCTTTTCTCATATCCGATTCGCGCAGCGCCCCGGAGGCGACCCAGACGCATGACTCGTTGTTTTCCAGGCCCGCACTGAAGTAAGGGACGAGGACGTCCAGAAGATCCTTCTTTGTACGATAGAACTGGCAGAAGTGGCTCCCCCAGGGCAGGTAGCCTGCGGACGGAATCCCTGTTTTCCGGCGGTCCGGATTGGGGGAATGCACGGGTTATTTCCGTCGTCGGGTCAGGCCCGGGGGATCTGTCCGAACGCCGGCCGGTTGACGACCTGCCACCTGCCTTCGTTGATGGCCAGCGCGAACTCGTGGTTTTTGACGACGTCGATGATCTCGGCCGGCCCGCATTTTTTAAGGGAGTAAGTGCAAAGAACCAGCAGTTTCGTGCCGCCTATTACGTTGTTGATCTCCGCCTCGTAGGTTGCGAAGTCGTCCCAGTCTTTCTTGTTGTCGAGCCAGTAGGGGTTGCCGCTCACCCTCATTCCGGAAAAACCCGCCGCCAACGCCTCGTCATGTTTCTCCATCCACATGCGGAGCGTCCGCTTGAGGTCGAAGCTGCCCCCCTTCAAATACCAATCAGTATAGGGAAAGACTTCTATCTGGCGCCTGGCAAGGTATTTTCCGAAGTCGGGCACGTTTTTCTTCAAAGCTCTCAATACGTCATCGGTGGTGAAAAACTCCGACGTCACCCAGACGCAGAACTCGTTGTTTTCAAGTCCCGCCCTGAAATACGGGACAAGAACGTCCGTGAAATCCTTCCTTGTGCTGTAGAACTGGCAGAAATGGCTGCCCCACGGCAGATCTCCGACCACGGAAATTCCGGAATCCCTTTTTTTCGCTGGAGACATCAACGGGCACCTCCCGGCTGGAGGGCTTAACGGGCACTTTTTTCGCCCACCATTGGAATGGCTTGAGTATACCCGCACGGCATTATGAATGAAACGGGAAATCCGCACCCATGCGTTATTTTGCAACGCTTGCAGGCATCAGCCTGCCGCCAGGTTCCGCCGCGGCGGATACGGCATTTCCCACTCCGTCACGCCCGGTCGGGCTTCCCCGCGTGGTAATCGCTTGTGACTCGTTGACAAGCGGCTTCTCAATGGATATATAAAGCGAGTTTCGCCTTCTTGCCTCAGTTCCTGTCGATACGAATTCGCAGTAAAAGCAGCGGCATCCCGGAAGTCACAACGATAAGGAGGAACCATGAAAGGCACCAGGATCGTGTGGATTTTGGCTGCAGTGCTGGCGCTTGCCGCCGGCATCGCGGTGAACCCGTGGGAAGCGACCGCCGCCGACAAGCCGGCGGGGTTGACACAGGAGGATTGCATAAAGTGCCATTCCGGTCCGCCCGCGGACGTCGCGGCCGCAGGCGAAAAGCACAAAACGGACGTAAGCTGCCTCGATTGCCACGCAGGCCACCGCCCTGCAAGCAGAAACAACATCCCCAGGTGCAGCCAATGCCACGAGGGGAAACCACACTACCAGTTGAAGGCGTGCCTTGAGTGCCACAAGAACCCTCACCGCCCCTTGAATATCTCGCTCGGGTCGAAGGTCACCGAGCCGTGCCTGACCTGCCACGCTGACCAGATCAAGCAGCTCAAGGGGACGCCGAGCAGGCACACATCGCTGTTCTGCACGACATGCCACGATGTCCACCGCAAGGTCCCCGAGTGCGTCAAGTGCCACAAGCCGCACTCCGCCGAGATGGCGCAGGCCGATTGCAAGAAATGCCACAAGGCGCACAACCCGAAGACGGTGACGTACGGCGTCGAAGTCCCGAACAAGGATTGCGGCGCATGCCACAAGAAGGCGATCGGGCTTTTGGCGGCATCGCAGGCCAAGCACAGGAACGTCGCCTGCGTGCGGTGCCATTCGGACAAGCACAAGAACGTCCCGACATGCGACAAGTGCCATCCGCAGAAGCATCCGGCCGCGATCATGAAGAAGTTCCCCAAGTGCGGGACCTGCCATTCCGTAGCCCACGACCTGAACCACTGGCCGGAGTCGGCCGGGGCGGTGAAGGAAAAGCAACCTGCGAAGAAGGCGCCCGCAAAGAAGAAAAGGTAACGACGATAGGCAAAACCTGTTGGCGGAACGGCCCGGGGGGAATCCCCCCGGGCCGTTTCAGGGCCGGATGACGGAGGTGGCCGGGAACGAGCCTACTGCACCTTCACGAACATCGTCTTCGGGGCTCCGCAGACGGGGCAATTTTCCGGCGCGTGCCCGTACACGGTATTCCCGCAGACATCGCAGACGAAGATGTCCGTGGAGGCGAGGTCCTTCCCTTTTTTAAGGCTCTCAAGCGCTTCCGAATAAAGGTCGTAATGAATCTTCTCCACGGCCAGCGCGTTCCGGAAGGAAGCCGCGGCTCCGGAGATCTTTTCCGCCTCCGCCTCTTTCAGGAACGCGGGATACATCTCCTTGAATTCATACCCCTCGCCGTTGATGGCGGCCTTAAGGTTCTCCGCGGTGTCCTTAACTCCGTTCATGACCCGAAAATGGGCGTGGGCATGCACCGTTTCCGCTGCCGCCGCTGCGCGGAACAACCTTGCGATCTGGGGATATCCGTCGGCATCCGCCTTCTTTGCGAAGGCCAGGTACATCCGGTTGGCCTGACTTTCGCCGGCAAAAGCATCTTTCAGATTTTTTTCGGTCGCCATACGCTTCTCCTTTTCGATGGAAGTAAGTTCGCCCTTCTCCTTCGCGAGCCCAAAGCCGAACTTATACTTTCAACTTTTTAATTCAGACATTCGTATTTATTAATAAAAAAGGAGTCGTCAAGCGACCGGGGCTTCCACTCGGTTCCACAGCTCTGCCGTCGCCACGCTATTCGATGCAAGGATACGCCGGGAAGGTTCAAAACGGACCTAAGCACCACACCTGGCTCTTAACCGAAGAACTTATGGCGGTCGCGACGATTTGCAGCCATACCCGCCTCCACCGCCTCGCTACGAACCCCGGTGAAAAATGCGTGCTATGGGGGACACTTGGCGCAGACGGAACGGAAGAGGGACGTGCTCAGGTACCTGTCTCCGCGATCAGGCATGAGGACGACTATCGTGCCGTCGCCGATACTCTTCGCAGCTTCCATCGCCCCGGCCACGGCTGCACCGCTCGACATGCCGACGAAGAGTCCCTCCTCGACCGCAAGGCGGCGCGACATCTCGAATGCCGGTTCGTCGTCCACGACGATCTTGCCGGACAGGTTCTCCTCACGATAGATGGGGGGGACGATCGCTTCCTTCATGTTTTTCAGACCTTGTATCTTGTGGCCCAGGCGGGGTTCGACGCCGATCACCAGGGCCTGCGGCTTTTTCTCTTTCAGGAACCGGGCTACGCCCATAAGCGTCCCCCCGGTTCCCATGCCTGCCACGAAACAATCGGCATCTCCATCGGTTTGGGCAAGAACCTCGGGACCCGTCGTCTCGTAGTGGGCTCGCACGTTATCGGGGTTGGCGTACTGGTTCGGCATGTAATATCGCTCAGGGTTATCCTGCAGGATACGGTGCGCAAGGCGGATGGCGCCGTCGGTCCCCTCTTCCGCCGGCGACAGTACAAGGTCCGCCCCGTAAGCCGAAAGCACCGCCCGTCGTTCGACGCTTACGCAGGCTGGCATAGCGAGCTTGACGCGGTATCCCTTCGCCGCGCCGAACATTGCGATGGCGATCCCCGTGTTCCCGGAAGTGGGCTCCAGGATCGTTTTCGCATGCGTAAGCTCGCCGCGCGCCTCGGCCCCGGTAAGCATGTACAGGGCCGGCCGATCTTTGACCGATCCGCCCGGATTGTTCCCCTCGAGCTTCGCCAGTATGCGCACCCGCGGGTTCCGGTTGATCGATTTCAATTCCACCAGCGGCGTCGACCCAACGGCGGAGCGAAGGTCGTGGCGGCTCATTTGCTTGACGGTCGTCTGCATTATCCGCCTCTCCAAAGCATGAAAGTGAGCTAATGATACACAAAGTTGCGCATTACGGCGAGATGAACCCCGGCAGTTGGCCGGGTTCCCTTCCGGCCCTGAATCCGTTTTCTGCGGATTTGTATCACAAGTACATATGGGATGGTTTTTAAAATCAGTCGAACCGGGCGTACATGGTGCTCATGGAGGAATGCCCGCGGGGTTCGGCGGCGAGGGAAGCAACGGCGAGGCGAACCAGGCTTCGAACCGGCGTCCGGGGCCGGCGGAGAGCGGCGGGCGCGCCGGCTGGCTGTATACTTTGAATTCTTTTCTGGAGCGCGCGTTCACCGAGGCGGACCGGGCTACCGGTTGTTGACCCCCCTGAGTTTGGGCGGGCGGTCTGCCCGCCAAACTCAAGGGTCCGACTTACTGATGTTTCCCCATCCCCATCGGGGACATGACGATATCTTTTTTCGTGCTATCCACGATCGCGAAAAGTTCCTTCTGCTCCTGCTCCGGCACCTTGAACTTGTACAGGACCGCCTTGAAATCGACCAGCATCGACTGCCATTCCTTCTCGGATATATTGAGATGCTGGTGGGATTCCTTCATCCCCCGGCCCGTGTACTTTTCGGGGCCGCCGGCCGTCTGGCATACAAGGGAAGTTACATGGTACTTGAGGTAGGACCTGGGAACCCGGTCCCTCGCTTCCTTGATCTTCGGATTGGCGTTAAGCACGTCGTCAACGTACAGGAGTTCCAGGAATTCGTCGACGACCGGGGCTATGTTATAAACCCCGCCAAGCCGATCATACAGGGATTTTTGGGTTTTTTCCCCGGCAAGCGTGGATTTCGGATTCAACAGGGTGACCATCAACATGGCCGACAAGAGGATTCCGAGCCGAAAGATCCTGAACCTACGCATTTTCGCCTCCTTTCATGCCGCGAAAGCCGCAGCGTTCTTCGCGTTGGTGATCGATAAACGATTGCCGATTCATGCCATGCGGAAACCCGGATCCCGCCGCTTGGCGACGACGGCGCCGATGGCTCGCGCGACACGCTCACCGGCCGGCGCGAGACGTTCGACGGTGATGGCTCCCGCCTCGCGACGAACCGTGGTGAGAAACGCGGGCTAGTCGTACTCGTCGTGGCGGCGGAACCAGAGGCCGCCGGTCTCGTTGCGCCCCTTGGGAGCACGGTCGAGCCACTGGTACATGCCCCAGAGGCCGTCCAATCCGCGCGCATACGCGGAATAGGTGTGATAGACGACGCCGTCCTCGAGCGCGAACGCGCTCATGCCGGGAGTCTCCCGGATGTACGTTGCCCAGTCCGTGCCGACTGTCGCCGCGAGCTTCGTTCCTTCATCAGTCACCGTCTCGCTCGTCTCGATCTCGATCTCGCGTGAGCTGACTCCGCCCTTGCGGTAGTTGTATTCGATGTTTCCCGCGCGCTGCTGCTCTTCCGTGAACGAGACGCTGAAGTCGTAATTGAAATCGCTGCCTCCCGAGGAGGCCCATGGGAAGCCCCATCCCATCCGACGCTTATACGCCTGCAGCGTCGCAAGCGGAGCACGCGACACCGCCCAGAGCATAACGTCATGGTTGGCAAGGTGGACGACGAACCCGTTGAAGCCGTCCGCGACCGCCGAGCAGGACGGACACCCCGCCGTGTAGTCGGGCCCGAACATGAAGTGGTAGACGATGAGCTGCGAGCGCCCTCGGAAGAGGTCCGCCAGCGAGGCGCTCCCCTCGTCGGTCTCGAATCGATACTCCTTGTCGACCCGAACCCACGGCAGCTCCTGCCGCCGCCGCGCCAGCTCGTCGCTGCGGCGCGTGAGTTCCTTCTCCGCCGTGAGCAGCTCCAGCCTCGCCACGAGCCACTCCTTACGTGTCCCGGTCATGTGTGTCGTCGCTTTTATCTTCCTTGCGGGATCCCCCATGATTCATTCTCCTTTCAGGTCGCCTGCAAACGCGCATTCCGTTAACTCGATTCGAGTGAACCCCCGAGTTCTGTCGGTTATTGCCTGTTTCTTTAGATGGCGTGGACAAGGCGGTGAATTCAGTAAATCTCAAGAGATTGCGGCACCCGATTCTCCCGCTTCCTCCTTTCTCCGGCAAAGAGCATCTCGTCGTTGCGGGACGCCATCCAAACGCTTACTGGAGGGCGATATGGATGCAATTCCAGAAAGGATTCTCACGATCAACCTGATCTTCAGCACCGCGGTCTTTTACATCGGCGCCCGGATCTATGTTCTGCCGAAGGTCGGAGAATTGAGTCCGCGGGCGATCCTGATCCCGATCCTTATACTGCATTCCCTGCGGCACCTCGGCCTGATGTTCCTGGCCAGGGGCGCCACCTACCCGGGTATGCCCCTGCAGTTCGCATATCCCGCGGCGATCGGCGATCTTTTCACCGCCGTCCTGGCGTTTGTCGGCATATTCGCGGTTGCGGGAAATCGCGAGGGCAGCCGGTTTCTGGTCTGGCTGTTCAATATCGTCGGAACGACCGACCTGCTTCTTGCGATCACCCTGGCCACGATCTACGGGGCGCCCGCTTTCATGGGCGCGGCCTACTGGATACCGGCGTTCTGGGTGCCGGCACTCCTCGTCAGCCACTACGTCGTGTTCGTCGTGATGCTGGCCGGGCGGCGGGCGCAGATCCACGAAGCGTTCAGACGGCGGATCGATGCTTCGGGTTCGCCGCGGGTTCCGCGAGCCGGGGCCGCCTGATCGACCTCGGGACTTGGCTCAGCGCTCGCCGGGCACGACCGTGTCGGCCGCGTCGCATATCGCATGGCACTCGATCATGCAGATCGCGTGGACCAACTCGCCGTTCTCGACATCTTGCCGACGGAGGAGGTTTGGGAACGCGCCGATGCCAGGCTCGCGCTGAACTTCTGGCCCTGGTCGTTACTAGCCCAGCCCGAACCGCTTCCGGAACGCATCCTGGTGGCCGTCCCCGAAGCCATCGTCGACGACGCCCTCGGGGGATGGGGCACTCCTTCGTCCATATTCCCTCCAGAGGTCCGTGAGGCTTATGTAAGACTTCCTCAGGATCCGGACCATGCACACGCAATTTGCGAGGGGTATCGGGCCGCAGCGACCATCGACCGCGAGCACGACAGGGCAGTGCGCGTGAGTGGCCGGCGCATTATTTGCCCTATTCTGGCGATCTGGAGCGATCGTGGAGCGATAGACAACTGGTACACCGAGGAGGGTGGCCCCGTCGCGATTTGGAGCGCGTGGGGCAACAATGTCCGGGGTCACTCGATTGATGCCGGTCATTTTTTCCCGGAAGAAGCCCCCGAACAAACCGTCGAAGCTCTCGAGCGTTTCTTCGGCTCCGCGGGATTCGGTCGATCAAAGGCATAAATCGATAATTTATGGCCGGGATAGGTCGAAGCGATCTTCGAGCTCCGGCGACGTATAGGGAGGGCTCCATTTCCTGTCCGTCTTAAAACTTTTCGCGAGCCATATTTGAGCCAGTCGGCCCGTTATTACCGTCCCGGTGGTCAGGTGGATCCTCGCCAATCCCTTCGGGTCATCTGTGAGAGAGGCCTCTTTCTCAAGGTAAGCAAGTGCGGCCTTCATCAATCCCGCATTCAGACATTCGTCGACCAGGCCGCGCAGTATGCCGCGTATCTGCCCCGGATCTTCCACTTTCGAGACGATTTTCTGGTAGATCGTGTCCGCATCTTCGATGGAGACGCAACGCCCATCCTGGAAAACATAGCCGTTCACGTTCTCCGGGATCTCGTCGGCCATCTGGCTCTCCTTCCTGCCCAGCGCGGAGTCGCCCGTCCGCTCCCACGCACCCTGAACCCCAGGCAGCCCCCATCGGACGCGCCCGGTCGCGCACGTCAACTCTCCCCGACAACGGTCTCCATGAACTCCCGGGGGGTCAGGATTTTCAGGCCCTTTGGCAACGCAGACACTCGTGCCGGCACGACCGCGAGAAGGTCCTTGTCGCCGGTGATCAGAAAGTGTGCTCCGACAACCACGCAAAGCGAAAGATAGGCGTCATCCTTGGGATCTCGGCAGATCGCCACGTTTCTTTCGGGCTCCGCCATTCGGCAGAGGGTTTGGAAGCGCTTCCATAAAGCCGACAAGGTCTTCGTCTTATCGACCCCCAGTTTCGAAGACAAACGCTCGATCGTCCCCCCTATCTCCGCTACAATGGGCGGGGAAAGATAGACCTCCCCGACCGAGAACGCCTTGCCCACGGCGGTCAGAGGCGTCCCGCCGAAGGCCGCTGAGACAAGGACGTTGGCGTCGACGACGATCCTAACCATGGACGGCTTTTTGGGCTGCCTGGAGCGCCCGTAACGCTTCCTCCTTCGACACACCCGCCTCTTTCAGTACCATCCCGATCTCGAGGAGCAGATCCTCGGGGGAACCCTTCCTCACTGGCACGACCCGAGCGATCGGCTTGCCATGCCGGGTAACTACGACTTCTTCCTTCTTCCCGAGCAAGCCGGTCAATTTCTCTTTGAACTCCCTCACCCCCACGAACTTCAAACTTGCGGGTCTCGGCATAATGTTCCCTCCCTTGTGGACACATTCATGGTCCATATTCACATGAACCAGGCGAAAAGGCAACACGCGCCGTTGTGGACGCATGGGACCAGAGGTGATTCGGAAGGTTCAGTTGTCGGATGTCGACGCTACGGCAGATTTGGAGGTCGAAATAAAAAAGGGACCCAGGACCGCAGTAAGGCGACCGGGGGCCGGACATCCCCCACCACCCCTTCCGTTTCAACACCCGACGTGTGCATGGGTTACGGGTTGCATCACATCACGCGGCGTATATACTGACCGAGAAAGACCGCCGAAACCGGCGTTGCGCGAAGTCGTACTGACGTGCAGCGTGCTGAACCGGAGGTCTCCTGCAAAGCGGCGACCGTAACAAGATTGTCTGGACACCTGACGAGCACATCCTTCCGATGCACAGCGTGCAACGAGGCTCGCGTATCGGCGGCGCATTTATCGTGTTGTTCTCGCTTGCCTGGTGCGGAGCACTTTACGCCAGCATCATCATGGGCGCCATCAAGAAGGGGGTGAATACCCCCATGACCCTCTTTCTGCTGGTTTTCTCCCTGCCGGGACTGGTGTTTCTTTACGCGGGGCTCTCTTCGCTGTTCGGTCGTACCGTGGTCACCTTGAGCAGCGACACCGTGGAGGTGTTACGCAAGGGAGTGGGACGTTCACGCTGCTGGAAGGAACCGCTGAAAGCCTTCACCGGTGTGCTCCGCCGCGCCGTCCGCCACCAGTCCAATGACGGTCCGGACTACACCGAATATCAGCTTCTGCTCGCGCACAGCAACCCGCAGAAAGAGGTGCGGCTGTTCAACTCGCTTTCCTCGGCGGGTTGGGATTCTGCCTGGCACAGCTTTGCCGACCTGCTGAGATTGCCTCTGTTGGATGAGTCCGAACTGGGGATCTACCAGGTGGGGGGCAAAGCGCCCGTGCGCAAGACCTCTACCCCGGAAGGTGCGAGCATGGTCCGGGTGGATGCTCGCGGCATCGAGGTGCGCCCCGAATACGGCGGCTACCGATTCCGGTTCAGCAACGCCTGGACCGCCTGGCGCGGCGCTCTGGGGATGCTGATCGCCGGCGGGACCGCAGCTATCGCCCGGATGATGCAGCCGCAGTATCCGAACGACACCCTGCTGGTGGTATTGACCTGGGTGATGATCGGTTTCGTGTTGATCTCCTTCGGCTCGCTGCTGAGCTTGCTACGCGGCCACGAGGAACTGACCGTTACCCGCGACCGGGTCGAATACCGCCGGTGGTCCGGCCGCAACGACCGGTACAGGTCGGCGACAATGTACCTGCCGACGGCGGAGATCCGGTCGGTTACGGTCAAATCCGACCCGCTGGTCCGGGGCACACTGGCGGCAGTGATCATCGAGGGTACGGGCGATTCGATACGGCTTGCCTCCTGGAAGGCCTTCCGGGTCAAACTGGAGCTTATGCGCGGCATCGCCGCCGCCTTGGGCGAGGTGACCGGCAAGGGGGCAGGCGCCTTCCAGCCTGATATCGTGCTGCCCGGCCTGCGGCAGACCCAACGGCACTCGGCCGTGCTCCTGATCGGCGCCATTGCTGCCTTCTTCGCAGCGATGGTTCCACTGATGTGGCTGGCCTTTCATGACCGCCCGACGGAGCAAGTACCGCGCCGGGCCGCCGATGTGGCTGGCGTGAAGCCCCCACGCGACCGATCTGTGAGCACCGAGAGCAGTCCCGAAGGCGCGGAGACGATCCGGCTGGAGATGAAGAGTCTCCAGCCGCAGCAGAACCGGGTCGCAACCCGCTCCGAGAATGCCCCTCTGCCCCTCTCCAGCACATCAACGGCAGGGCTCCGCAATCTGCCGGAGGATCATGGTGAGGTTTGGTATGGCAAGCTGTCTTTGGGAGAGGAACCGCAACACTTCCCCATTGTGCTGGCCGCCGGTGCACCGGCGCGATTGTGGCTGGATCGCAACCGCAATGGAGATCTTTCCGATGACGGGCCACCGATTCAAAGTCGTGGCACCAGCGTCTTTGCCGCGGAGGTGCAGGCAACCGTCGCGCCGATCGAGAAGCCGTTGTCGCTGTGGCTCTATACCAATGATCGGCTTTGGAAGGAGCGGCAGCTCACTTTCTACAACCGCACCCAGCTGGTGGGCCGGCCGATCGTCGGAGGGCGCGAGTTCCTGGTGGTGGTCGCCGAACGTGGCCGCCACGACGGCAACTTCAGTAACGACGGTATCTATGTGGATATTAATCGTGACGGCAAGATCGATCCGTCCAGCGAGTACGTCCCCCCCGGAGGGGGCGTGTCGCTGCTGGGACGCCGCTACCGATTTGAAGTGCGCTGATGGCTTGGTCGAGGGAAAGGAAGCGGATATGAGAATAAAACGCACAAAGGATGCTTTTATTCAGCAAAAAACAGGTCTTTTTGGATTTTATCTACAATTTGTTTTTGTAGCATTTGTTTGCCTGGGATTCTCCTCATGTAAGGAAGGTAGTCCTTCGGCAGAGATTCATTTTTCCCCTGACGGATCAACCATAGCATACACGTACGCCGACCGGATTGGCCTGCCTTTACCACCGGAAGTGCCGACCATCTATTCTACTGTTTATCTGCAATGGTGTCCTTCGGATCAGATAAAATTATGCCAGTCTATGAAAATCGATTCGTACGGTAAATCGTTTGGTTCGTTTGTGCAAAATAAATTCGGGCTGTTGTTCTCTCCAGATTCCAGGCACATCGCCGTTAAAAGTCCGCGCTATCTGGAGGTTGTAGATCTTGAAAGTCAAATACGCCATCGCCTTACAAGCCCCGACGAGCTTGTCACGTCCATGGGGTGGCTCGGCAACAAAGAAATGGTATATGTCATCCATAAAAAAACCGGAACCGAAAAACACGGTGTCGACAGTACCCGACAAATCTTGCGTCATACCGTTGGAGAATCACCGGGAAAACGTCTGTTGCTCCATGAACAACTCGACTATCGCGGGAATTATCATGAATATGTATCACCGACCGGTGAATACGTTGTTTTCATGTCTCAGGGCTATTCGAATGGGGTTTTTTGTCTCCTGAACGTACAAACCGGGAAGGTGGAAACTTTCAGTGAGAAAAAGTCCCAATGCCAAGCAGTTTCATGGAAGCCGGACGGAACCTGCGTTTTCTGTTTAAGCAGCAAGAAAGCGATGCTGCTGTATCCAAAAGAAGGCCGGATAAAAGATCTCAGTGACGATTATGACAATGCCTTCCGCCGGCATTTGGAATTTGCACCGGAAATCGCCCCCCGGTGGACCCCGGATGGCAGGTTTATTGTTATCAATTCAACCAAGATGGGAGGATCCCTGGTTTGTCCTGATCCGTGGCGCGTGGTTCCCATAGGAAAACTGCTGGTGGGATATCTGGAGGAGAAGGAGAACCAGCGGGTTTACAGCGATCCTCCCGACAGCTACCCCTTACTTTATGTTCAACCGTATCCGGGTTGGGTAAGGATCTGGCTCTGTTTCATCACGGATAAAAAACCCACCATGCGCGGGGAGACGGTCGTGCTGGAACGAACGAATTATCTGGTGGATTATGAAGGACAGCGATTCATGCCCATGAAACCTTCGTTCAGCCCAGGCCGGGCATGGACGATTAAACCCGACGGTAAAAAGAAGGTCTATTTCAACGATATGATCCCCAGGGCTCTATCCCTGGAAGAAGAACCCGTTCATTTTCCCGGAAATAATTAGTTGTCCCAGACATTCATGCAACCACCGGTTCAACGAAAAAAGGGAACCGGCGTGAGGACATAACCAGGGACATTCCTGCACTTTCTTATTCCGGGATGCGGGAGAGGAGCCTCCTTTCCTGCATATCTACGCAATCTTCACCAGAAGACGTTTCCCCAATGCCGCGGCCACCTTCTCAAGGGTTGAGAGCTTGATATCCTCGGCGTGATTTTCAATCCTGGAGATTGCCGTCTTCTTGGTTCTCAGGCGGGTGGCCAGCTCCTCCTGACTGAGCCCCGCCGCTTCGCGCGCCTCCCGCAGCGTCCCGCCTATCTTAAAACGCGCGTATCCCTCATCGAATCCTTCGGCGAACTCCCGGTCACGCTTCTTCCGCTCTGCGACGTATTTCTTCAGGTCACTCATGGCGCTTGTGCCTCCTGAAATAATCCCGCTTGCAGGTCTCCGCCTCCTCGATTTCCTTCGCGGGTGTCTTCCGGGTCTTCTTCACGAACCCATGCGTGAGCACCAGGACAGAGCCGGCGGCGTGGAAACAGATGATCCGGTACTCGTTGGAACCGAACTGCATCCTGCACTCCCAAATGTCGTCCGAACCAACCAGCTTCTTGAAGTAGGTCGCGTGCAGGATGCCAGCTCTTCCACCAGCATGAGGACCCACAAGACTTTCTGGGCAACCTTGCCGGGAAGGGAATCGAGGAATTCCTTGACCGGCGTCTTGCCGTCTTCCGCTTGATAGAACCGGACGATCTTGCCTATAGGGAGAGGTTAACCTACATGTTAACCATAGTCAACGGCCGAGTAGGATAGCGAGAGGAAAAAAGTTCCGCGAGCCATAAATGAGCCAGTCGGGCCGATATTACTAATAAAGGGAACCTGGCGCGAAGCCATCATCGGGGACATTCCTGCACTTTCTTATTCCGGGATGCGGGAGAGGAGTGTCCCCGGCCGGCGATGGTGCCGAAGGGGGGACTTGAACTCCCACGGGTTTCCCCACCAACCCCTCAAGCCGCCCTAATCCTTTGGTAAACATAAATATCTTGGCTTATCGCATAGTTACAGCCGTGCCAAAATTACACATTCGGTAAATTCAGGGAGATGTCCGTAAGCTTCCCGGGAAAATGGGCACAAATGAGCCACTCGAGTCGCGCGGGATCACACCGCGAACAGTACCGACACGTGTCCAATTTTGCGAGCGGAGTCGCGCGAGCGAATGACGATGTCGACATCCCGGTCGAGCAAGGTGATAAACCGAACGAGCCGCTCGGACGAAAAACGACTCAGCTTGTAGTTCCTCAGGTCAGAGACATGCGGCTGCGGAATGCCGAATCGCGTCGCGACCGCGGCCTGACCAAGAGGATGTTCGTCGATCAATTCGTTCAGGCGAACCGCGAGCTGCACACGTAGCTTCCGGTCCTCAGAATCGGCAAAGCCGAGGTCCTAAAAAACGTTCCCAGCGCCTGCCGCGACCGTTTCACGCTTTCTTCCCGGCATACCTCACCTCGTAGTCTTCCGCGGCCGCCCGAAGTCGACTGTGAATGCGGTCTTGATCGACTCGGGCCGCGCGAATCCCGGATGGAGACTTCTTCTGGAAGCGGTGCAACACATAGCCCGCTTCCGCGAATCGGACCGTCTGGCTGCCCGGTCACTGTTGGTACCGAATCGATCCGCGGGGCAACAAGACGGGGGTGGATGCGCAATTCCATCCGCCGCTGGAGCGGCTGGCCTTTCTAAAAAAATGACAATCTGGAGGCCGATCTGCCGGAGATCCGGCCCGAGCCGCTGCCGGCTGTGATCCGGGTGCTGACGACTTGCGTCATGGTGGAAGAGGTGTACCCGCGCTTTCCTCCTGCGCCAGATAGGCGAGTCCCCACGCGCACATTGCGTCCATCACCGGAAGGAAGCGGATCCCGATCGGCGTCAGCGAGTACTCCACCTTGGGAGGCACGACCGGGTAGACCTCACGATGCACCAGACCGTCGCGCTCCAGCTCGCGGACCTGCTGGGTGAGGGTAGCCTGGGCGATATGCGGCAGCGCGCGTTGCAGTTCGTGGAAGCGTTTCGTCCCCTGGCCGAGGTGATAGAGGACGAGGATCTTCCACTTGCCGCCGATCATGTTCTGGGTGGTGACGACGGGGCAGCGGATGTGTTTCGAGGTATTGCGGGCCACGTCCTTCCTCCACGGTATGGTTTTTATTGGTATATAACATTTATATTCGTACTTGTCATTTTCGTACCGTCGATTACCCTCGTATCGGGTCACCAATTCGCGGTTCATACCAGCCAGGGAGGTACCAATTGAAAATCGTCGGAATCGTCGGGAGTCCCCGTCGGGGCGGAAACACGGAGACGCTGGCCGGCGCGGTGCTCGCCGGTGCGGCCGCCGCCGGAGCGGATACGGAAACCATCCGGCTGACCGACCTCGCGATCAAGGGATGCCAAGCCTGCATGTACTGCCGCAGCCATGAGGAGTGCGCCACTCGGGACGGCATGCAGGACGTGTATCGCGCCATCGAGGCGGCGGACAAGGTCGTGATCGGCTCCCCCGTCTACATGTTCCAAATGTCGTCGCAGACGAAGGCGTTCATGGACCGCCTCTATCGCTACCTGAACAACGATTTCACGTCGCGAGTGCGCAAGGAGACGGTGCTTGTCTTCGCGCAAGGCGACCCGGGCCTGGAGGCCTTCCGTCCGTACTTCGACCACGTCTCCAACGCGTACTCCCTTCTCGGTTTCCCTGTCGTGGCCACCGTGGTCGGAGGCGGGACGAACGAGGCGGGCGGCATCGCCAAGGATTCGGAAACCATGGGGCGGGCCCGTGCGGCCGGAGCGGCGTTGGCCGGCACCCATTGATGTAGAACGGGAGTCCGTATAAACTTCCACCGATGTACTGCCGCAGCCCCAGCCGAGTTCCGCTTGATCTCCCGGCATAGTCCTGTCCATCGGCATATCCTTCTTGATCGCCGCGTTCTCGCGCGATTCAGCGACGTCTGCGAGAAGCAGTTCTCCAGCCTCGTGTCCAATCGGGATCGGATCGCCCGGTATCTCTCGGAGGTACTCGAAGGGAAGGATTGAGTTTCCAACCCAGCACTGGAAGTGCAGGCCCCGGGCCCCAGGATCCCACCCGCCAGGGGCTGCCGTCCTCGTCAGACAACCTAGGTTACGCCGATATCCCCTTGCCGCCAGTCACCGCAATTCCGGCAATTTCCAACTGATTAACTTATAGTTACCTTCCCTCTTGGCTTGATCTTAACCTACGGTTTACACCCTGCCCGCGTTTAGACGGATCGACTCAAGGCCAGACGAAGGAGGAAACGATGTCGAATGAGGGACAGGGCCGACGATCGGGTTGCTCGGCAGGCGAGTGGAGCGACGTGGACATCGAAAACCGGCTGCTCCACGTCCGCTCGAAGGAAACGTGGAACCCTAAGACTGATAATTCCGCGAGGACCATTCCGCTGTGCGCCCCCGCATTGGAGGCGTTGCAGATGGCGCGGGAGCGGGCAGAAAAGAAGAAAGTGAAGAACTCGCTCGTCTTTCCTGGGAGGAAAGAGGGGCCGTTGACCGATATTCGGGACAGCCTGAACGGTGCCTGCAAACGCGCCGGCGTCCCGCACATCCGCGTCCACGGACTTCGGCATACCTTCGGGTCACAAATGGCCATGGCCGGAGCGGACCCTTTTGTCATCATGAAGGCGATGGGGCACGCGGATATCAAGACGACTATGATTTACGTGTCACTCGGAAAGAGCCACATCCGGGATCAAGTGGAGAAACTGAACACGATCCCGATTCCAAAGAGTGACTATGTCTCCGGTAAAACCTGTTCTCAGAATCGGTCGCCCAGATAACCGGGGAGATAGCTTAGGTCTGTTCTCCCACCAATTATTGGTTCTCCGGGGTTTTTAAGTCAGATCTACAGGCTGACGACCACCGAGATCCACGACTCCTCCATGTCGAAGGAAGCCAATAAGCCATCGGCACGGCCGCCTTATCAATCCGGGGATACGCGATGCCTGATTGGTGTTGACCCGCGGAAGACGTATCTATTCGCTCGCTGAGGAGCATCCCGTGGTACATCCAGAAAGAGGTCAGCAAAATGCATCGCAATGACTCCGTTTGTTCTTGACGGAGCTGTACTATCAACGACTACGAATCCCAGGCACTTGCGATTGGCCATGTCTGCCTGGTTGAGCAAATCCGGCGAGCTAATCTCACTCACCCAGACGTATTTCGGGTAGTCGAGGACCAATAGTTTCTCGCCAGCCTGTCGCCGAATGTGTCCCAGCCTCATACCCAATTGGATTTCTTGTTGCAGCATCACCGATCGCATCAGGTATGTACGGTATTCTCGTTGTTTAAGCCAAGGGCTGAATTCCGGTCGCATTTGCGGAAGGAGATCACCGAGTGTCTCACCTGACTTCGTAACAGGTTCCTTAAGGACACCGTCTATGCATTCCGTCGCCATCAGCTCCGCCTCTTCGCCTTTTAGCGTCACTTCCGGAGGGGCAACGGTGATGACAGTTCGAACGTCGAAAAATGACAATTTGTCGACGTCCTTGGCGAACAACAGCATCTCCTGATACGGACCGTTGGCGTCGTTGTTGATAAAGAAAGATGGAATCCGCTGAATAGCGACAGTAGCACTGGTCGCAGTATGGTCATATGTGTGCCCGATCGCGACGACGGCATGGTTCGAAGTACCAAGAATTACAGGAAGACCGCTTTCGATATACCGGTACGCGATGTCGGCAAGCTTGGCAGTTCTCCGAAGGTCCTTTGAAGCTACTTCTTCTGCATCGCTACCCGAATTGATAGGGAAGGCAGGATCGACATGGCGTGAGCAAGGGTCGACGTTCTCGCGCATATACATTACCGCAGGGAAACCCATGCCTTGAAGCGCGTCTAAAATTTGGATTGGCGTTAGTCCGCTTTCAGCTGGGAGGGGACGTCCCATAGCCATATTGGCCTTTGCGAGAGCGTTAATTTCGGATGGGAGAAATTCGCGGCAGTTGAACTGTTGGCTCATATAACGCGCCAGCATCCACAGCGATGCCTGTGCACATGCTCCGACTTGGGTATCCTGTGGAGTTGACCCGCTTTCGTGGACACTATAATCCTTTGAGGAGGAGGTGTCCGTCATGCCGAAATCACGCCCGCCGTATCCCCCGGAATTCAAGCGTCGGATGGTCGAATTGGTCCGCGCCGGGAGAACCCCCGAGGAACT
>JACRCO010000077.1 GCA_016218975.1 Deltaproteobacteria bacterium | reverse complement strand
TTAACCCGCTTTTCTCACCATGGTTCGTAGCGAGGCGGTGGAGACGGGTATGGCTACAAGGCGTCGCGACCGAGGGCGACGCAGGCGTAGTTTACACTACGTCGAGGAGCCCGACCGAGCGCAACGCAGTAGACATGGCCGTATCCGCCGCCGCAGCAGAAGCATGGTGAGAAAAGCGGGTTAACCCGCCGGGAATTGCAGGGGTGGTACAGACTCTCCCGGTGTCGACTTTCGGCAGATCATCTTTCTTTCCAACGACCTGATTATTTTAATGTTTTACCCCCAAGCTATTTTTTTAGCCAATCTGTAACCAATCTGTAACCTCCCAGGGTCCATCCTGTCGATAATGCGATGCGTTGTCCGCGTGCCGTCATGTTTTAACCCGCCGCCGATCCGGAAACCACCCGGACATACGCGGTCGCATAGAGGGGCCGGGAATAATCACCCCTCCCCCGGCCCCTGAACGAGGGTATCGATTTATCACATAAGAAGGTGCTTATGCATCGGGATCATATCGGGGAAAACAACCTGACGCCGGTACTTTTGATCTGCGTTTCCTGCTCCAGGCGGCAGGTCGTTCATATACCTGAATGGCGGTGCGTCACGAAGGAAATCCACATGGAATGCATGGAATGCCAGGAGAGCGTACCGGCGATCCGTGATCGATCGTTTAAAAACGCGCCGGTAATTTCTCCGGCAGGCAGCAGCAGGAAAGGAGGAAGATGAAAATGAGGGGAAGAGCGAGAATCAAATTCCGGTTCGTATTCGCATCCGGGCCCAGCGGGTCGAAGACCGAGTGCTTCCTTTGCGGACAATCGTTCCCAGTCAAGGGAGTTCGGATCGCCCTTCACGCAAAGGACGGTGAAAAAGTCCTTGCGGACGATGCTACTCCCATCTGCGCGGACTGCATTTTCTCCGGTCCCAAGCAGGTCGCCGAACGCGCGCGGCTGAACGCGCTCCGTTTCAGGGTGAAGGCTCCCAAAATGGGGGATTCGGACGAACAGGAACTTTACCTGTTGTCGGCCGATATCCTTGAAACCATCGCGTCGGTTCTCGAAAAAATGGAGGACTTTTCCCGGGTGGAGTCTTACCGCATGGCCGCGAAGGTGGCGGAAGCGTATATAAACTGACCTGCCTGCAAGACGTTCAGACCGAGATCACATCTCCTTCCGCCGGGAGGACGATGTCGATGCGCGTGAGGGCGCCTATTTCTTCCCGGATCTCCGGGTAAAATTGCGGCTTGAGGTGAACCGCGCAGATTTTCCCCGGTGGAATCCGCATCTTCGCGATCTCCTTCTCCAGGAGCGAGGGTGTCAGATGGCCGGTCGCCAAAGCCTTTTTTTTCAATCGGTTGGGGAATGAGGTTTCCACGATAAGGCATACGACATTGCGGCCTGCCATCTTCCTCCAAAACCGTTCCGTCGGCCCCGTGTCCCCGGCATAAGCGATCGCTTTCCTTCCCGCGTTTTCCGCTATGAACCCGTACGCCGGCACGGTGTGGCTGACTTTTTCCATCCAAACCCTGTACCTGCCGATCGCAGCGGCGCGCGACGGAGAAAGGGCGAAGTATCTCAGGACGGGGCGCCTGGTCGAGGGGATTCTGGTGAAGTCGGGCCAGATCCGATCGTTGAAGATGTTTTTCCGCAGGTCGTCGAGGACATCCCTGCCGCTGAAGATGGTGATCGTCTTTCCGGTGTTCGGGAATGCCATGTTGTCGAGAAGAAAAGGGATCCCCTTGATGTGATCGAAGTGGGCGTGGGTAATGAGGATCTCCCGGATGGCGCGCTGCTCGGCGATGGTCAGGGACACGCAGACGGTTCCCGCATCCAGGAGAATCCTTCCGTCGATCAGGAATGCCGGGCACCTGTGGCCGGGGACTTCGGAACCTGACGCGCCGAGCACCTTGATTTTCAATTTGCCTGCTCCCCCATCCCCGGATCCAGTGTATTGACTCGGCGGAACCCGTACAATATTCGATCGGATGGATTCAAGAATACTTTAAGGCGATTTCGGAGAACCCCAAGATGCGCTTAGGTAATTTATCATGATTAAGAGAGGTGGCGCATCCCGGCGGGTTTCGTTAACATTAAATGTTTTGAGGTGTTTTCCGTATCCGGAATAGGGGGGTGTCGATGAGGGAGCGTATCCGAAAGGGGATGCCCCTGCCGTCCATTATCATGGCCGTGCTTTTTGCCTTCGCGGGCTGTTCGGGAGGCGGAAGCACGAAAGCGGCTCCCGGCGCCCAGCCTGCGGCCGTTCCCGTCGTGGCGGCATCCGCCGTTGAGAGGGACGTGCCGGTCACGCTGCGGGTCATCGGGACCGCGGAAGCCTACTCGACGGTGACCGTGAAGACGATGGTGAACGGTGAAATCGTCAAAGTCGGCTTCAACGAAGGACAGGATGTGAAAAAAGGGGACCTGATCTTCGTCATCGATCAAAGGTCATACGAAGCGGCGCTCAAGACGGCCGAAGCCAATCTTGCCAGGGACATCGCCTTTAAGGAAAACGCGGAAAAAGACGTCAAGCGTTACGAGTACCTGATCGGGAAGGACCTTGTTCCCCGGCAGCAGTACGACCAGGTCGTGTCCAACGCCGCCGCGCTCGCCGCAACGGTCCATGCCGACAAGGCAGTCGTCGAAAACGCGCGTGTCCAGCTCGGATACTGCACAATACGGTCGCCCATCGACGGGCGGACAGGGGCGCTCTTCGCCAAGAAGGGAAACGTCGTCAAGGCGAACGACACGAGCCTCGTCACGATCAACCAGGTCGTGCCGATATACGTCACGTTTTCCGTGCCGGAGCAGTACCTTCCCGATATCAGGAAATACAGGGAAGCCCGTACGTTGAAGGTGGAGGCGGCCGCGCCGGATGAGGAAAAGTCCCCCGCGCAGGGTTCGCTCACGTTCATCGGCAACGCCGTGGACAACGCGACCGGCACGATCCAGCTCAAGGGCACGTTCCCCAACGCGGACCGCAGGCTGTGGCCGGGGCAGTTCGTCAACGTAGTGCTGACGCTGACCGTGAAGCCAAACGCCGTTCTCGTCCCGACCGCCGCGATCCAGACCGGCCAGAAGGGACAATATGTCTTCGTGGTGCGCGCCGACAATACCGCGGAGTCCCGCCCGGTCTCCACCGGCGATGCGATCGGCCGCGAGACCGTCGTCGAGAAGGGGGTCCAGGCGGGCGAGATCGTGGTGACGGACGGGCAGCTGCGCCTCGTTCCCGGCGCGCGTGTGGAACTCAAGTCGGGAAACGGCAAGTAAGAGGAAAGGATGGTGACCGAGCTTTTCATACGTCGTCCCGTGATGACGACCCTCGTGATGCTGGCCATCCTGCTTTTCGGCGTCATGGGGTACCGCCACCTGCCGGTGAGCGACCTTCCCAACGTGGATTTTCCGACGATCCTGGTTACGGCGAACCTGCCGGGGGCGAGCCCGGAGACGATGGCCTCGTCCGTGGCCACGCCGCTGGAAAAGCAGTTCTCCACGATCGCCGGGGTGGATACGATGAACTCCAGCAGCGGGCTGGGGCTCACCCAGATCACCATCACCTTCACGCTCGACCGGAACATTGACGCCGCCGCGCAGGACGTGCAGGCGATGATCACCAAGGCGGCCCCGCAGCTTCCTCCCGGCATGCCGACGCCGCCGTCCTATCAGAAGGTCAACCCGGCCGATCAACCCGTTCTTTACCTGGCCCTTCACTCGCCGACGCTTCCCCTTTCCACCGTGGACGAGTATGCGCAGACGTTCATCGCGCAAAGGATCTCCATGGTGTCCGGCGTCGCCCAGGTCCAGGTCTTCGGCACCCAGAAATATGCGGTCCGCGTGCGGGTCGACCCGAATGCCCTTGCCGCCCGCGGGATCGGGATCGACGAGGTCAAAGGCTCGATCGAGCAGGGGAACGTCAATCTTCCCACGGGTGTCCTTCAGGGGCCCCGGCAGGCCTTCACGGTGGAGACCGCCGGGCAGCTGATCAACGCCGCCGCGTACCGCCCCCTAATCGTGGCTTACCGGAACGGATCGCCCGTCCGGTTGCAGGACATCGGCAGAGTCGACGACGGCGTGGAGAACGACAAGGTGGCGAGCTGGTACAACGACACCCGCGCAATCGTGCTGGCCATCCAGCGCCAACCGGGGACCAACACGGTGGAGGTGGTGAACAGCATCCGCGCGCTTCTTCCCGTACTTCGCGAACAGATCCCCGCGTCAGTGGACCTGGCGATTCTGTACGACCGCTCCGCCTCGATCCGGGAATCGGTGACGGACGTCAAGTTCACCCTGTTCCTGGCCGTCTGTCTCGTGGTTCTGGTGATCTTCCTGTTTCTTCGGAACCTCTCGGCGACGATCATCCCAAGCCTCGCCCTGCCCTTTTCCATCGTCGGTACTTTTGCCGTCATGTACCTGTTCGGATACAGCCTGGACAACCTTTCCCTCATGGCTCTCACTCTTGCCGTCGGGTTCGTGGTGGACGACGCCATCGTCATGCTCGAGAACATCGTGCGGCACATGGAGGGAGGGAAGGGCGTGCTCGAAGCGGCCCTCGACGGGTCGAAGGAGATCGGGTTCACGATCCTTTCGATGACGCTGTCGCTCGCAGTCGTGTTCCTTCCCGTGCTGTTCATGGGAGGGGTCGTGGGAAGACTGCTCCACGAGTTCGCAGTGACGATCGGCGCCGCGATCCTCGTTTCCGGGGTCGTCTCGCTGACGCTTACGCCGATGCTGTGCAGCAGGTTTCTCAAGCCGCACGCGCAGGAAAGGCACGGCCGCCTTTACCAGGCATCGGAGAAGGCGTTCGACGCCATGGTGGCCGTATACGACCGTACGCTCACGTCGGTACTTCGGCACCGACTGGCGACTCTCCTCTTTTCCTTCTTGCTGCTGGGGGCTACGGTTTACCTTTTTATCGTGATTCCGAAAGGCTTCCTCCCGAACGAGGACACCGGCGCGATCTTCGGTTTCACCGAGGCGGCGCAGGGGATCTCTTTCGAGGACATGGCGCGCCACCAGCAGGCGGTCTCCGCCGTCGTGCGCGCCGAGCCGAGCGTCCGGTCTGCGATGTCCAGCATAGGGCCCAGCGGCCCGAACGTCGCCAGCAACTCCGGCCGGATATTCTTTATGCTAAAGCCCCGTGAGGAGCGGAAGGGCGCGGAGGAGATTCTGCAGGAATTGCGGCCGAAGCTCGCCGCCATCCCGGGCATCCGCGCCTTCCTTCAGATACTTCCTCCCATACGGATCGGCGGCCAGTTGACGAAGAGCCAGTACCAGCTCACGCTCCAGGGCCCGGACACCGACGATCTGTACCGGCTGGCGCCCGTGCTCGAGGGGAAGATGCGGGAGCTGAAAGGCCTTCAGGACGTTACGAGCGACCTTCAGATCGCGAATCCGCAGATTAATGTTTCGATCGACCGGGACAGGGCGAGGGCGTTGGGGTTGTCCGCGCAGCAGATAGAAGACGCGCTTTTCAGTTCCTACGGCTCCCGCCAGATCTCCACTATCTTCACTCCTACGAACACCTACAAGGTCATCCTGGAACTGGACCCCCGCTTCCAGGAAGAACCCGCTGCCTTGTCCCGCCTTTACGTGCGTTCATCCGCCGGCGCGCTGGTTCCGCTCGCCGCGGTGACGAAAAGGAACCCTGGTCTCGGCCCCTTGCTGGTCAACCACCTCGGGCAGCTGCCTTCCGTGACCATATCATTCAACCTGAAGGCCGGCGTCGCTCTCGGCGAAGCCGTGGAAGCGGTGGGCAAGCTTTCCCGCGCCACGCTCCCGCCGACGATCAGCACCAGTTTCCAGGGGACGGCGCAGGCCTTCCAGGCTTCCTTCAAGGGATTGGGAATCCTTCTCCTGATGGCCATCCTGGTCATCTACATCGTCCTTGGGATCCTGTATGAAAGCTACATACATCCATTGACGATCCTGTCCGGCCTCCCGTCCGCCGGGCTCGGGGCGCTGCTTGCTCTAATGATCTTCGGCATGGACCTGAACCTCTACGGTTTCGTCGGGGTGATAATGCTTGTGGGGATAGTGAAGAAGAACGCCATCATGATGATCGACTTCGCGCTGGATGCCGAGAGGAAAGAGGGGATGGGCCCGCAGGAGGCGATCCACCAGGGATGCCTCGTCCGGTTCCGGCCGATCATGATGACCACGATGTCGGCCCTGATGGCGACGCTTCCGATCGCCGTCGGTTACGGGGCCGGGGCGGAAGCACGCCGCCCGATGGGAATCGCCGTGGTGGGCGGGCTGATCTTCTCCCAGCTGATCACCCTGTACCTGACGCCGGTGGTCTATGTCTACATGGACAAATTGCAGGCATATACACGCAAAAGAAAAGGCCTGTCAAGTCCGGCATAGCGGGACGCCCTCCTGCACTTATGCGCCCATGGACGGCACCTGCATCCGCACCGCAGCACAAGACCGGGGAGAAATGAGGGTTGTATACCGGTCCGTGAGGCGGGTGGTCCCGACGGTCAGGCGCTCTTCCTGATTTTCGAGATGGCGGTGTCGACCGCCTTCTTCAGATCGACCAGGGATTCTTCTACTGCCGATTTGAATTTTCCCCAGTTATCCGCTCCCGCTTCCCGCAGATCCTGTATACGCTCCCGTGCCACTTCCTGTTTCTTGCGCAGCACCTTGATCTGCTCGACGTAAATAGCCTTCGCATCGGTCTCCACCTTGTCGGCCTTTACCTTGAGCTTCTCTATCTCCCTGTCCCAACCCTCGAGTTTTTCCTCGATTTTTTTCAGGTACGCGTTTCTCACCATTTATTCAACGCCTCCTTCCTTTCCATGAGATTTGTCGTCTTGAGCGGAAGTTTCGTCTTTCGGAACGGGGCCTTTACGGGTGTTGCTAATGATTTGCGATGGACTTCCGATAAGCCTTATGGCAACTTCGAATCGAATGTAATCCATCGGGGGGAGATTGTGTTGAAGGCAGGAGTCAGGGATTCGAGCGCCGTAAAGGATCTTGCCGTCCTGTTCGTGTGTTCTTTTTTAGTGTATGCCTTTGCGATCCTCTTCGACGTCTTCGACGCAATGGAAAAATGGGCCGAGGGGCAAGGCCTTTCGAGGCTCCACTTGCAGGAGTTGATCACGATACTGGTAATGATGGGCATCGCGACGTCGATCTTCTTCGTCCGCAGGTACAGGGAATTTCACGAGGAACTCAAGGAACGGAAAGAGTCGGAGACGATCCTCCGGGAAAGCAGGAACAAGGCGCTTCTGCAATACAAGGAATTGGACCGGCTGTTCCGGCAGGTCGAGGTCGTGAAGAACGAGTGGGAGCAGATGATGGACTGCGCCGGAGGGATGGTGGTCCTGGTCGGCGTCGACGGCAAGATCAATCGCTGCAACCGGGTATTCAAGGATTTCGCCGGGGGAACGTACACGGAGATCCGGGGGAAGAATTTCACGGACCTGATGGACGAGATGGGGATCGATGCGAGAAACCTCGAGGGACGAACCCTGGAAGCGTACTCGGCGGCCAAGATAAAGTGGCTGGAGCTCAAGTCCTACACGTACAAGGACATCATGACGGGCGACATCGCCGGTGCGGTGATCGTCATACACGATTTGACGGAGCTGAAAAACATTCCCGAAGCTCTTCGGTAGCCTAAACCGGTAACTACTTAGTGCTGCATTTCATAATTACACCTGCATTCGAGCGCCGCTGCATCCGCCCCGGCTTCGTTGCGCTCCTTGCGGCGTACCTGAAAGTACGCCTCAGTCGCGCGCCTTGCCGGGACGGCGCATCGACGCTCTCGGTGCCGGCTTGAAAACAAATACGTCGCCGTAATTATGAAGTGCAGCACTTAGCGATCGTTTTCCCCGAGGCCGCGCAGGATTCCCAGCGCTCCTTCAGCGAATACCGGGTCCAGGTAATCGAACACCGGTCTCCCCTCAAGGTCCCGGGCCGCCAGTTCGTCGCTGTAGACGAGCACGATGTCCGCGGCGAGTCCCTCCGCCGTTAATTGTCGCGTCAGCAAGGACAGGTTTGGCTGCCGGACCTTGTTGGCGACGACTTTCACCTTCCCGATTCCGAGTTCGCGGACCATCCCCAGGATGCGCTTCGCCGTTTCCACCGACCGCATCCCGGGCTCGACGACGATCAGAAGGAGGTCGAGCCCTTCGACTGCCGACCTGCCGAACGCCTCGAGCCCCGCCTCGAGGTCGAGCACGACCGACTCCTCCTTTTGCAGCGCGATCTGCCGCAGGAGCGCTTTCACGAAGGCGGTCTGTGGGCAGAAGCATCCTTCTCCAGCGGACTCGATGGTGCCTACGGGAAGAAGGGAGACGCGGTCCGTAACTTTCAGCGCATGGGATTCGATCAGATCGACGACGTTCGGATTAAGGAGAAACATTCCCCCCGGCTCCCCGGTAGCCCCGGTGCGTTCTGCGACGAGTTCACTCCTGTGAACGAGCGGAAATGCCGCAGCGAGCGGGATACCCAAAGCGTTTGCAAGGTTGGGGTCGGAGTCGAGATCTACGAGCAATACCCTGCCGCCGTCGTCCGACAGGATCTTGGCAAGCAGCGCCGAAACGGTGGTCTTTCCGGAGCCGCCTTTTCCTGCGACCGCGATCTTCAGGCCCATTGATGGCTTCGGGCCGCGAGAAGAGGGGCAAGCCCCATGTCCGGCCTGCCACGGAACAGGTCGCGCAAGTCCTCCGGAGAGAACTTTTTGAGGACAGCGGGAACGAGCCCCCTCAGGTCATCCGGATCCCCGACGAACTGGATTCCGACGACCGTATGCCCTTCGACGGTTGCGCGAGCGAAGCTCCTGCCGATCCGGAAGTCGGCCTGCTCCGTTCCGTCGATGTCCCCGATCCGCGCGGCGATGATGGGATCAAGCTTCACCACGTTTCCGATGAAGGAAGGCGGGCAGAGCGTCTTTTCCCCGGCGATGTTCCTCGCGGCGATCTCTCCCTGCAACCTGGCGTTCTGTACGAGCTGGCCGGCTTCCTGCTTTCCGGTTACCGTCTCGAAACGGACGACATCGCCGGCTGCGAAGATGCCCGGGAAGGATGTTTCCATCCTGCGATCGACGGCGAGCCCTTCACCTTCTGCCGGTCCGTCTTCCATGAAGAGAGTGTTCGGCATGACGCCCGTCGCGATCACGAGTACGTCCCAGGGAAGGACCGTGCCGTCCGACAGCCTGACCTCCTGCGCGCCGCCTGCGTCCGCCGCGATGCTCTCGATGCGCGCCCCCGTGCAGATCCTCAAGTGGCGCCGCTCCCGAAGGACCGGATGGAGCCGCGCCGCCACGTCCGCCTGAAGCATCGTGGCCAGGATTTCCTCCCCGATCTCCACGACGGTGACGGTGACTCCACGGTCCTTCAATGCCTCGGCGAGGAGCATTCCGACCCTCCCGGCGCCGACGATGACGATTCGGGATGCTCCCTGGAGCAGGAATTTCTTAAGCATCAATGCGTCGAGAAGCCGCTTCATCAGCAGGACTTTGGCGCACCTGTCGGAGAGCCCGTCAAGATTCCCCGGAACGTAAGGTATCGCCCCCGCGGCAACCAACGCCTTGTCGTACGATATCGTCTCTCCGGTGGAGAGGCGCGCGGTCCTGTTTTTCGTCGAAAGCGATACGACCCTGTCGCCGGGCCGGAAGTCTATCTTCATCTCCGCGTACTCACCCGGGCGCGTGAGGGAAAGATCCGCGGCGTCCTTTTTCCCCGCGGCCAGCTCCGGAAGAAGATGAGGAATATAGGCTGGGCATTTTTCCGCCGACGTCATCGTTACGGAAATGCCCTTCTTCGACGCAAGAGTCCTGGCGGCCGCAAGACCCGCATACCCGTTCCCGACTATCAGGACGCGCTCCATTACCCTCCCCTCGCTTCCATATCCCGCGCAGCCTTCAAACCCGGGCGAGGCCGAGGGACTGCCGCTTCGCCCGGATGTGCGCGATGATTCCGGCGGCCGCTTTCTCCGGGTTCGTTTCGACGAGCGCTTTCCCCCCGTTGATCCCGGGCAGTTTCGAGGTTAGGAGCTCGACGGCGAACGGGCTGCCGAACACCCGGGGCGGCGGCGCCATGTGGACCAGGATCCCCGCCGCGAGGAAGAAGCTGCCGATCGAGATGGCCTTCTCCGTGATGAACTCGGGCGCGGATCCTGCGACCGGGAGCTGGCTGATCTCGATGTCCAGCCTTCCTGCAAGGGCCGCCAGCAGATCGTAGATGCGGGAGTTGTCGACGCACGAACCCATGTGTAAAACCGGCGGTAGCGGGGCGCCGAGCCCCGCTGCTTTTCCCAACGCAGCAAGCACGCCACCGAGACGTTTCCCGGCGTACTTTTCCGTGGCTTCGGAGGTAATAAACCCTGCCTGCGCCAGGATATGATTCGCGCAACCCGTCGTGACCACGAGCACGTCGTTCCGCAGCAGCTCCGCGACCATCCTTTCCGTCATCTGCGACTGCCGCAGCTTCGGGTTGGGACACCCCACGACCCCCACGGCGCCCAGGATGTCGCCCGAGGCGACCGCGTTCACGACCGGCGCCAGCGGATCGTCCGCGTCGACGGCGGAAAGTACTGAGACGAGGGCCTCGACCGAAATGCCCGTCAGCATCTTCGAGCTCGCCTTCGGAATGCAGGTTTCGATGCCCCCCGCCTTCCGATCGTGGAATGCCGCGATTCCGTGCCGCAGGATTTCCTGTGCCTGGGCATCGGCGGTTTCCGTCCTGAAGTCTACGTGAATCGCATCAGGGTTACGGACGAAGGGAGCCGTCGTGATGAACCTCGTCTTGTAGCATTTCGCGATGGTGGCGAGGCTCGGCCAGATGCACTGCATGTCCACGACCATGGCGTCGATCGCCCCGGTGGTCAGAAAAAGTTCCGCCTGTGCAAGATGGCCGGCATAAGAGGCCCCGAACCGGACGGCGAGCTCGTTGCCTATGCAGCACACGCCCGCCACGTTGATGCGGTCCGCCCCTGCGGCCTTCGCCTCGCTTTCCAGCTTGTCCGCCCACTCCACCAGTTTCGAGGCCATGATCGGGTTATGCCCGTGGCAGGCGATGTTGACGGAGCCGTCCTTGATCACCGCATAGTTGGCGGAAACCACCTTCGGCGAAGGGGTTCCGAAGATAATGTCGGAGATGTCCGTCGCGAGCATCAACCCGGCGAAATTGTCCACCATGCCCATGCGCAGGGTGGCGATCCAAAGGTTGAGGGGATCGGCGTCGTTTCCCATCGAGGTGCGGTGCATGGCGACCTCGATTTCGTTGTGGGGGTTGGAGACGATCAGCCCCAGCTTTTCCCACTTCTCGTATTCCTTTTTCGAGGTACGGCCCCGGATCCAGTTCATCGGCTTTCCGTCCTGCCTGCCGAAGTCCTCGATCGCCTTCCGCGCAAGGTCGGCGGCGATGGCTTCGGGCGGCCTGCCGTCGACCGCGACGCCGAGGCGGGCCGCGACCGACAGGAGCTTCGCCTCGTCGCGGATAAGGTAACCCGGCGCTTTCCCTTCCGCGACCTCCAGCAGCAGGATGGCCAGCTCCCGTGCGTGGCCCGCGTGGGATGAAGCCCCGCCGACCGCGGCCCTAAGGAAGTTCCGGGCGACGATCACGTCGGCGTTCGCGCCGCAGACGCCCAGTTTCGGCCCGCCTTCGAAGGGGTCGATCCGGCAGGGGCCGAGGTAGCACTGGACGCAGCACGTTCCCAGTTCTCCGAATCCGCATTGGGGCATCATCTTTTTCAGCCGGTCGGTCCCCAGCGGAATATTTTCCTTTTCGGCCTTCCCGACAAGTTCAATGTCGCCCGGATTCGCGTAATCCGTCCGTCCGGTCTTCTCAGCCATTTCCCATCTCCTTCCGCATCTCGAGGATTCGTTCGAGTGAGGATCGTTCCCGGGCAGCGGCGGCGGCCGCCTGGGCAAGTGCGGCCGTCTCCCGCGCGGCGGTGTCGAGGATCTTTTTCGCAGCGATTTCGTCGAAATCGGCGAACGAAAGCGCCTTGGTCGGGCATCCGGACACGCAGGCGGGATCGAGCCCGTCCCGCAGCCGGTCCCTGCACCCGTCGCATTTGTGCGCCTTTTTCCTGTCGAAGGAAAGGCGGACCGCGCCGTAGGGACAGACGAGCAGGCAGGTGAAGCAGCCGATGCACTTTTCCTCCCGCACCTGCACCGTGCCGTCTGCGGCGTCTTCCTCGACGGCCCCGACGGGGCAGGCAAGAAGGCAAGGCGCGTTTTCGCAGTGGACGCACCGCACGGGGACGTTCAGCCCAGGCGTCCAGGAGACCTTGACCCTGGAGAGGCTCGGCGGCGATTCGAAAATCGCGGAGAAGATGTCGCCGGAAAGCGAGTGGGCGATGGAGCATTGAAGCTCGCATGTCCGGCAAGCTGTGCATTTCCGCGGATCGAGGGCGACTTTTTTCATTCGAACTCCCCCCTGGCCAGCATTTCTCTCCGTGCTTCCGCTGCGGCTCCGGTTACGGGAATGCGGGTCGATCGCCGGGATGGCGAATCGTCACCCCGGAAATGTCGGATGTATTAGATGGTCGCAGCACGGTGTGCCGCTGTCAAACGTATTGAAGGGACGCGCCGGAACGCCATGGCGCATTTCCGTTTCCATTGCGGGGAAAGCGGGTCAGATCAGGTCTTCCGCCTGTGGCTCGGACGTCATGTATATCAGGAACATCACGAGGAAAAGAGAGTAGACCAACGAGCCGGATACGGCGAGCAGCCCGCCCAGGGGATAAATTTCCCCCAGCTTGAGAAGGGTGGCGCCGGCGACGGCAAACCCCAGCATGGGGAGCACCCACCGGTTAAGGTACCGTCCGAGGTCCGTCACCTGGGAGAGCAGTGGATTCGATGCCTGCTTGTTTATGATCGCGAAGAGCTGAACCGCGACGCCTTCTATAAGGATTAATCCGGTAAGAATCGCCAGCAGCATGTAGATTCTCATTGCCCGCCTCCGCGCCTCTTTGTATACAGTATACAATACCCCGAGCCCCTTCGAGGCTCGAACTTCCCTGATGTCTTAACGGAAAAAGAAAGGGAAAAATTTAATCCGGCATGAAAAAAAAATCAAAACCGATTCTATTGCCCAAAACCTTTTAGCCGGAATGCCCTTCCTCCCTTTTTCCCGCCGTCTTTCGTTCTTTGATTGCGCCGGGACGGGAATGGTTCCCTGCCGCCGCATTTTTCTTTTCCGCAGGAAAGCAGGCGGAAAATCCGGGACCCTGCATCTTAACTGGGGGATTCGAAGGAAAAGGGGGCGGAAAATGCCGAGGAACCTGCCGTTGGGGAACGGAAGCCTGCTGGTCAACTTCGATTCCCTGTACCGTATCCGGGACATCTACTTTCCCCATGTCGGGAAGGAGAATCACGCTCAAGGGCATCCCTTCCGGTTCGGAATATGGGTGGACGGGAATTTTCGATGGATCGACGATCCCGGGTGGGTGCGCGACCTGAGGTACGGGACCGATACCCTCGTGACCCTCGTAAGCCTTTACCACCCGGAGCTCGAGATCGGTATCGAGTGCTCGGATGCGGTCGACATGGCGGTGAATCTCCTCGTCCGGCGGTTCGAGGTCCACGAACTCTCGGGGCGCCCACGGGAAGCGCGGCTCTTTTTCCATCACGATTTCCATATACTGGAAAACCCTGTGGGGGATACCGCGTACTACGAGCCGCAGCGCCGCTGCCTGATCCATTACAAGGGAATGCGCTGGTTCCTGGTCAACGGGGCGAAGTGGAACGGCCGTCCGCCGGGCGTTGTCGAGGGAGGCGAAGGGAACGGTATTACCGGAATGGAGGTGGGGATCGACCAGTGGGCGACCGGCGTCAAGGAGTTCCAGGGAAAAGAGGGGACCTGGAAGGATGCCGAGGACGGGACGCTCGAGGGGAACCCGATCGCCCAGGGATCTGTGGATTCCACTATCGCGCTCCATTTGCGCACCGCGCCGAACGCTCCCGCCGTTATCCATTACTGGATGGCGGCGGGAACCTCCTTCGACGAAGTGGCGGAGATCAACCGGAACGTTCGAAGGCGCGGCCCCGACGATTTCCTCGGCAGGACCCGCGCCTACTGGGAACTTTGGGCCGACAAATCGGAGTGGGATTTCGGCGGGATCCCGGCGGAGATCGCCGCCTGCTTCCGCCGCAGCCTGTTGATCCTCCGCACGCAAATAGACAACGGCGGCGGGATCACGGCGGCCAACGACCATGACATCACCCGGTTTGCCCGTGACACTTACAGCTACGTCTGGCCGCGCGACGGGGCCCTGACCGCGTACGCGCTGGACCTGTCGGACCACTTCCAGGCTACCCAGGCCTTCTTCGATTTCTGCCACCGCGTAATAACGAAGGAAGGGTATTTTCTCCACAAGTACAACACGGACGGATCGCTTGCCAGCTCCTGGCACCCCTGGCAGGGGAAGGACGGGAAGCAGCTTCCGATACAGGAGGACGAAACGGGATTGGTTCTCTGGGCGTTATGGAAACACGTGGACCGGTTCAGGGACGTCGAGTGGATGAAGGACAAGTACCGGGGGCTGGTCGTGCGGGCGGCGAACTGGATGTCGGATTATCGGGACCCCGCGACCGGACTGCCGCTCCCGAGCTACGACCTTTGGGAGGAGCGATACGGGGTGCACGCGTTCACCGTCGCGGCGGTGTGGGCGGGGCTTGTCGCGGCGTCGCGTTTCGCCTACAGGTTCAACGAGGGGCACCTGGCGCGGAAATGGAAGGGGGCCGCCGACGCGATCCGCGCAGCGGCGGACCGGCATCTGTACCGGCCGGAGGCCGGACGGTTCGCCCGTACCGTATCGCCGGGCAGCGGCGAGGGGGGTGTCGGCGCCGATCCGACCCTGGACGCGAGCCTCTACGGCCTGTGGTATTTCGGGATGTATCCGCCGGACGACCCGAGAATCGTGCGCACGATGGAGGCGATGCGGGAGCGTCTCTGGATCAGGACCGAAGTGGGAGGGCTGGCGCGCTACGAGAACGACGGCTACTTCCGGGAGAGCGGAGATATCGAACGCGTTCCGGGGAACCCGTGGTTCGTCTGCACCCTCTGGCTTGCGCAGTGGCGCATAGCGCTTGCGAAAAACGAAGAGGACCTGAAACCCGCCCTCGACATCCTTTCTTGGGTCGCCGCCCGCGCTCTCCCGAGCGGCGTGCTCGCCGAACAGGTCCACCCTTTTACCGGCGCCCCGCTGTCGGTTTCCCCCCTCACCTGGAGCCACGCGTCTTTCGTCGCCGCGTTCCTCGAATACGCGGAGAAGCTTGCCCTCATGAAATCCTGCCCCTCCTGCGGTCTTTCCCCGCGCCTTCGCCGCTCCGACGCGGTGAATCCTTGATCGGTCTGTTTCCCCCGGGAACGGGATTATCGGTACAATGGTCGGAAAAAATCCGGGAGGGCCGTCAACCGTGCTGCTGCCGTACAAAGGGGTCGTTCCCGCGTGCCATCCCACTGTCTTCGTGGCGCAGGGGGCGATGGTCATCGGAGACGTGGAGATCGGAGAAGAGTCCAGCGTCTGGTTCAACACCGTCATCCGGGGGGACATCCGCCGGATCCGGATCGGGAAGCGGACCAACGTGCAGGACAACTGCACGCTGCACGTGACGAGCGTCCATTCGGTGGAGGTCGGCGATTCCGTGACGTTCGGGCACGGGGTCGTGGCGCACGGCTGCGTCATAGAGGACTTCAGCCTGATCGGGATAGGCGCGGTCGTGCTGGACGGTGCGGTGATCGGAACCGGGAGCGTGATCGGTGCCGGGGCGGTCGTTCCGCCGCGCATGGTCGTCCCCCCTCATTCCCTTGTGATGGGAGTCCCCGGGAAGGTGGTCAAGACCCTTGCGCCGGAATCGGCCGTGGCGAACCGCATTACGGCGGATCACTACGTGGAGTACGCGCTGACCTACAGGAAAGGATAGGGTGGAGAGATGGGGAGGATCGAGGAGATCTGGAACGGGGACAGGCTGATCCGGGATTTCGGGATGAAATTGCTGGAGGCCCGCGAGGGATACGCGAAAGTGTCGGTGGCGGTTGAGGAGCGGTTTTTGAACGCCCACGACATCGGGCACGGGACGCTGCTCTTCGCGGTCGCGGACGCCGCGTTCGCGCTGTCGGTCAATTCCGTGGTCGACGCGGTCGGCGTCCAATGGAGCCTGAATATCATACGGGCGGCGAAGAAGGGAGAGACGATCGTCGGCGAGTCCCGCGTATTCCACCAGGGGAAGCAGTCGATGGTCTGCGAGCTTACCGTCACGGGAGAAAACGGCCGGGTCCTTCTGCGCGGCCAGTCGACGGCGATGCCGGTGTCCCGAACGGCCTACGCTTCACGCACCCCCGCAGTGAAACCGGCGTAACCCTTCCATAATCGAATTTTCATTCGGCCCCTTCGGGGGACGGGGAAGGAGGATCCGTGAATATCGGAAGAAGGATCTTCCTGCGCACCCTTGCGGCCGCTTCCCCCGTCTTCGGAATGCTCCGCAGCGCGCAGGGCTACGAGGGCTCCGCGAAAGACGCAGGGAAGAAGTTCGGTCGCGGCACTGATGGGAATCCCTTCACGCGCGGCGGCAAATCCCTCGTGTCGGCCGTGGGGGGGAAGGACCTTCCGGCAATGGTGCGGAAGGCGGTCTCGCTGATCGGAGGATTCGAGCCGCTTGCGCTTCGGGGGAAGAGCGTTCTCGTGAAACCTAACGTCGTCGGATCCAACGGGCATCCGACGACCACAAATCCCGCGGTCGTGGCGGCGGTGGTCGGTGCGATCCATGATGCGGGCGCAGGCAAGGTCCTTGTCGGCGACATGTCCGCCCTGATCCGGGGCTCTACGGCGAAGAACATGGAGAAGACGGGGATACTCGCGGCCGCGCGGGGCGCCGGTGCGGAGCCCGTCTTTTTCGAGGACCACAAATGGGTGAACGTGAAGGTGGACGGGAAGTACCTGAAAGAAGTTTCGGTCTCGGAATGGATCTTCAAGGTCGACAGGGTCGTCAACCTCCCCGTCATCAAGACCCACGAGTACGCCGGCTATTCCATTTGTCTCAAGAATTTCGTCGGCGCCACCCACTTGAGCCAGCGGCCGTACCTCGTAAACCCGCTGCGCTGGGAAGAAGTTGTGACGGAGCTGAATCTGGCCTGGCGCCCGGACCTGAACATCGCCGACGGCACGAAGGTCATGGTGGAAGGCGGGCCTTGGGAAGGCAGGGCGGAAGAGGCCGATCTTCTCCTGGCGAGCGGCGACCGGGTAGCCTGTGACGTCGTCGGACTTGCCATAATCAAGAGCTTCGGCCGTTGGGAGCGCCTTCTTGCCTCATCACCGTGGAAGATGGGACAGGTGAGAAGGGCCGTGGAACTGCGTCTTGGAGCGGGCAGCCCGGGCGAAATGGAGCTTCTCACCGAATCCCTCGACGGAGATCCCGCCTTCAACGTGCTCATGCAAAAGGTAAAGCCCTTCATCGAATCCGTTTAACCATAGCCGAATATTTACCTGAAACGCATACTTCGTCTCCGGGAACGAATCGATTCCGGAATCATCGAATATAAATCATCACGCTGCGGATCCGCTCGCCTGGCGGCGCGACTTTGCCCATGTTGCGGAGCGAGGGAATGAAAAGGCGTCCCCGGATTGGCGTCATAAAGGACTGAATGGAGGATAAGATGAACAGGATCATTCTTGCCGTTCTGGCCGCGGGGCTTCTTTTCGCGGCTTGCGCAGTGGCTCCCGGGCATTATGGCGCAGAGGTCGTTATCGCGCCCCCTCTCCCGACGATCGTCGTGCTGGAAGACTCTACTTACTACTATCACGACGGCTATCACTATCATTACCGCGGCAATTCCTGGTACTACTCCACTTCGAGGGGCGGCCCCTGGAAGGATCTGCCGAAAGACCGCTATCCGAAAGAGACCAGGTTCAAGGGCAAGGAAAAGCATGACGGAAATGACAAGGGGGAAAAACGGGAGCACGAAAAACACCATCGCTGAATTTGTGTCCGGTCATCGGATGGACCGACCGGAAAAGGACAGCATGAATCCGTCCCTGCGGTGAAAATCCGGGCGGGAATTCGGGTGCGCCAATGCCCAGTGGACGGTTTCGCCCGTCACGGGTTTGACGATGGCGGCGACACCCGCCGCGATGGAGTTGTCGGCGGGGATGATCAGGCCGATGTCGAGGTCGACCGAGAGCCGAAGAGCATCCGTTTCCCTGCGAACATGGAACGGCAGCGACGAATATGACGTCTCGTCCCGCATGCCCGTCCTGCAGGATTCGAATCGATAGACGTTCCAGTCCCCGCCCGGTGAAAAATTGAATTCCCAGTAGCGTTCGGAGTCGGTAAGCGCAAGAAAAAGCTCAAGGCAGGTTCCCTTCCAGAGCCGGTCCTTTCTCGCCGGAAACGGTTGAGGGGCGGCCAGGGCGAGTTCCGATATTTTCCCGAAGAGATCGTAGCGAACGGACAATCGGTTCATTCGCCGTTCGACGAAGCCCGTTATCCTTACACCCGGCAAATATTCCTTTCCCGGAAACGGTATCAGGGAAAACTTCCGCAGGCCCATTGTCCGTCACGGTTCGTAAAGAAGGTGACGTGTGCGCCTCTTCGCGAACGCCCGTTCTTCGCTGCTCCACGCCGCCGCAAGCTCCTGCCATCCCCGGCCGCGTTCGATAGCTTCCCGTTCGCGGGCCGAGCCGCACAACAGGTCGAATGCAGGAATGCGTTCCACGAACTCGTATGGCTCGGTACGCCATCGGAAGCGCCCATTGTTCTGGGCCCTGGCCGCGGCGATGCATGCCATGCCAGTGCGGAAAGGGCGGAACGTCCCGCGGTCCGTGACGACGACTTCGGCGCCGTTGCACCGGGTTCCGGCGTGTTTATCCCAGGTCGGTACGAAACTGGCGGGCCTGAAAGCCGCCCCCGGAAGGCGTTCCGTTGAAAGCGCTTCCGCCAGCAGGCAGGAATCGAGCCACGGAGCCCCGAACAGCTCGAACGGCCGCGTGGTGCCGCGGCCCTCGCTCAGGTTGGTTCCCTCGAGGAGGCACATCCCGGGGTAGACGAGGGCCGTTTCCGGCGTCGGCATGTTGGGGGACGGGAATACCCACGGGAGCCCGGTGTCGCGCTGGTGCATCCCCCGGCGCCAACCGCGGCACGGGATCACCGCGAGTTCGAGGGAAAGACCTCTTTCCTCCCGGTACATTCGGGCAAGTTCACCCACGGTGAGTCCGTGGCGGACGGCGACGTCATGCACCCCGCAGAAGCTTTCGAAGCCGGGGCTCAATCGCGGTCCCTCCACGGCGATTCCGCCGATGGGGTTCGGCCGGTCGAGCACGAAAAAGGCGAGCTTCGCGCGTGAGGCGGCTTCCATGCAGAACAGCATCGTGGCCTGGTAAGTGTAGTAGCGCGCTCCGACGTCCTGGATGTCGAAAACGAGCGCGTCGAGCCCGCGCAGCTTGCGATCGTCCGGCCGAAGCGATTCGGCGTCCTTTCCATAGAGCGAGTGGACCGGGACTCCCGTCCGGTTGTCGCGTTCGTTTCCGACCGCGGCCATGTACTGGACGTCGCCGCGGACGCCGTGCTCAGGCCCGAACAGGGCGGCGAGACGCACACCTTTCGCGGCATGGAAAAGGTCGGCGGCGTGGCGCAGTCGCCGGTCCACGGAGGTGGGATTGCAGACGAGTCCGACCGCAAGCCCCCGCAGGGGGCCGAAGCGCTTCCCGACGAGAACGTCGAGACCCGATTCCATCGTCCGGGCCGGCAGGGTCTATCGCCCCATCGCCCGCTCCAGCGCCGCGACGGAGACGCTGTAGTCGTAAAGGGCGTCGATCATGTCGGTGTCGGCACGCGCCATCTGCACCTGGGCGTCTATCATTTCGATAATGTCCCCTGCACCCACTTCGTACCGGGCGGTGGCCAGCCGCAGGTTCTCCCCGGAGGCTTCTTTCTCCTTGCGGCGGGCGTCGGTGCGTTCGGCGGCGGCACGGACCGAGAGGGCGGCCTGCTCGACCTCGAGGAATACCTGCCTGCGGAAGTCGGTCACCGCGAAGTTCGCCGAGGAAAGCTGCGCCCGGGCTTCCGCCACCTGTTGCCGGGTGAGAAATCCGGAAAAAACCGGAACGGAGAGCAGCACGGAAACGTTGTAGTTCTGTTCCAGGGGCGGGTCCTCGGCCGCGTACCCGTAGCCTGCGCCCCCCGTAAGGATCGGGTTGTATCCGGCGCTTGCGGTGCGCAGATTCAGGTATGCCGCCCGTTCCTTCTCGATGAGGGCGCGGAGCTCCGGACGGCGATCCTCGGCCTCCTTGACCCACTCGTCGAGCGTGCCGGGCAGGGATTCGGCTGCGAGAGTGTCCTTGATCCCGAAGTCCCGAGGCCCGTCGATCCCCATCCGGTTCAGGAGGGTGATCCGGGCGACCCGGAGATCGTTCTCGGCGGACGTCAGTTCCGCCCTGGCCTGAAACAGGTTCGCCTCCGCCCTGGCGACGTCGATCCGCGCGCGGATTCCCGCCTGGTAATAAGCCTGGGCCTGGCGGAGCAGGGTTTCCCGCTGCTTCAGTGTTTCCTTCTCCACCGCGACGATCCGCTGCGCCCGCAGGATGTTGAAATAGGCCACCTTGGCGGCGAAGCCGACCTCCGCGCGGACCGATCTTCCCGTTTCCTTCGTGGACGACAGCAGGGCTCCCGCCCGATCGACTGCAGCCCCGGTGCGTCCGAAGTCGGTGATGATCTGCGAGAGGTTTCCCTGGACGAATCCCGAGGAGGTGGTAAGGTTTCGCTGCGACAATGATGAAAAGCTGCGGCTGCGCGAATAACCCGTTGAAAGTCCGATCGCCGGATAGTATGCCGATTCCGCCTGGCCTTTTCGCGCTCCAGCCGCCCGGATCTCCGCGTCGGCCTGGCTTACGAGGGGATGGCGTTCCAGGGAGATGCGCACGACTTCGTCGAGATTCCAGACGGTGTTATCGGCGAAAGAGGGGGAACACAGGCATGAAAGCAGCGCAAATCCGACGGCAGCCGCCGGGATTTTCCATCGGTTCGCCAAGGATTTCCCCTTTCATGCCGATTCGCAGTTCGATTGGGAGAGGATAATAGAAAGCGCCCGGACCGGTGTCAAGTGCCGGCCAGGGCGCACCATCTCCCTCTTGTCGTTCGCGCAGGAAGCGGGACCGCAGCGAAATCAGCGCTTAGCCCGCCTCCACCAGTATCTTCTCCCGCCCGCAGACCTTCGGTTTCTCGGCGGCGAGGAAGTCGCTCACTTTCATCCGGACGATGTCCCTGTGGGTCCCCGCCGTGAAGGCGATCTCGTCGTTCTCCGTCATTTCCTGGGGCACCAGGACGGGAACGCCGTAGAGCGATCCGAAAATCGGCATCGCACCCAGGTCGCAGTCCGGAAAGAGGGGCGAAAACTCCGCCTCGCTCGACAGGCGGGCCTTCTTCGCCTCCAGGCACCGCTGCAGTCGGCCTAGGTCGACGCGCTCCGTAGCGGGAACCACGGCCATCCAGATCTTCCCGTCGACATTCACCAGGACCGACTTGGCGAACGACCGGCCTGGCACGTGTGCCGCCTGGGCCGACTGCTGCGCGGTGAACGCCTCGGGATGCGTGATGGCCGCGTAGGGAACGTTTCGTTCCTGGAAAAACCGTGCCAGCTTTTCCGGGATGCCCATAGGGATCCTCCCGCCGCCGTCAAGCGGCTTCCTTCGCCAGTTGTACGAAACGGTCCCACGGGGTCGCTACCCAGGTTTCCGTCACGCCGTGGCCGAAAGACCGGACCAGCAGCGCGACCTTGGTCGCGGCTTCCCCGTCGGGTGCCTCGAATATATCGACGTAATCGTAAGGACCCAGCACCGAGTAGCTTCCGATCCACTTCACCTGGGGACAGGATTTGTGGATCTTCTCGGCGACCTTCTTTTCCAGTTTTTCCACGAATTTCGGTTCGCTTACGGCCTCGGGCGCGAGGCGGGTCAGCATGATGAAAGTTGCCATTTTCGTTCTCCTCCTTTTCGGGGATGGCTCGCTCCGCCTTGTTCGGGCGCGCGGCCTTGTGGAGGAGTGGATGGACGACGGGCCGGTCGAGTTTCAAGTATAGCGCAAACGGCGGCCGGTCAAAAGCGCGCCGGTGGTCAGTGGCCGGCTGGGGGAGGATCCTGCTGGTGGGCAGGGCGGCGGAGCAGGAGGACCAGCGGAAGAACGCAAGCCATAAGGACGGAGAGGACGAGAAAAGTGTCGTTGAACCCCATGGCGGTGGCCTGCCGGATCGCCTGGCCGTAGATCCTTCTGACGACCGTGGCTTCTGCGGCGCCTGCAGGGATACCCCGGCCGGCAACCAGCCCCTTTCCCCATTCGATGCCGGCCTGGAACGTACTGTCGAACCAGGTGAGATGCTCCGCCAGGTGGCTCTGGTGGACCTGTGCGCGCCGGACGAACATCGTCGTCACGAAAGCCACGCCGATGGATCCGCCCAAATTTCGCAGAAGGTTGTAGATGGAGGTGGCGTTTCCCATCTGCGGGCGCGGGATGGAAGAAAGCGTGAGGGTGGTGAGCGGAATGAACATGAAACCCATTCCTATCCCAAGGTAGATTCTCGGCCACATGAGCGAGGAGAAGTCCGCCCCGAGACTGAAGCGGGACATCGCCCAGGTGGAAAAGGCGCAAACCGCGATCCCGAAGGCAAGCAGGTATTTCGGGTTGCGCTTGACGATAAGTTTCCCCACGATCGGCATCACGAGAAGCGTGGCCACTCCGCCCGGTGAAAGTACCAGCCCCGCCAGGGTCGCGGTGTAGCCCATGAGGATCTGCGCATAGAGCGGCAGCAGCACGATGCTTCCGAACAGGTTGAAGAACGCGATGAGCATCACGACGTTTCCCGTGCTGAACGTCACGTTCCTGAATGCGCGCAGGTCGACGATGGGGTGCTCCGCGTAATACAGCTCGACGATGACGAAAAGCGCGAGAGAAAGAACCGACACCGCCGCAAGGACGAGGATGAAGTCGGACTGGAGCCAGTCTTCCCGCTGCCCCTTGTCCAGTATGACCTGCAGTGCGCCGATCCCGAGGGTCAGAAGGGCGATCCCCCAAACGTCGACCTTCGCCTTTTCCGTCCGCTTCACGTAGTGCGGGTCGTGGATGAACAGGCTCACCATGAAAACGGCAAGCAGTCCGATCGGGATGTTGACGTAGAAGATCCATCGCCACGACATGGTGTCGGTGATGTAGCCTCCCATGACTGGGCCTACGATCGGGCCGAACATGATTCCTATTCCGAAGATTGCCATCGCCATCCCGTGTTCCCTCGGCGGGAACGATTCGAGGAGAATCGCCTGGGAGAGCGGCTGGAGCGCGCCCCCGCCGATCCCCTGGAGGACGCGGAAGAATACAAGCATCCCAAGGCTCGTGGAAGCGCCGCACATAAGGGAGGCAAGGGTGAACAGGGTTATGGAGAATATCAGGTATCGCTTTCGCCCGAAGGTGCGGGCAAGCCAACCGGTCATGGGAATGACGATGGCGTTTGAGACAAGGTAGGAAGTCAGGACCCAGGCCGCTTCGTCTATTCCGGCCGACAGCGAGCCGCGAATGTGGTCGAGCGAGACGTTCGCCACGCTGGTGTCGATGATCTCGATCAGTGTGGGGAGCATCACGGTGACGGCGACGATCCACTTGCTCTCCCGGATCGCGCCGACCGCGTTGCCGAGCCGGTTTCCACCGTTCATCGGCTTATCGTACGAGCACCGTGGGTTCGACGGACATCCCTATCCGCAGTATGCGGTCGGGGTCCTCGTTCCTGTCGAGCACTATCTTCACCGGCACCCGCTGGACGACCTTGACGTAATTCCCGGTGGCGTTCTCAGGCGGGAAAAGGGAGAAGGCGGAGCCGGTTCCCGCCATGATGCTTTCCACCTTCCCCCGGAACTCCTTGCCGGGGTAAGTGTCCACGCGGATGCTGGCTGCAAGTCCGGGCCTGATCTTGCCGACCTGCGTCTCCTTATAGTTGGCCACGACCCAAACGTCGGAAAGCGCAGCGACCGCCAGCAGCCACTGGCCGGCGGCGACGACCTGCCCCGGCTCAACGTTCTTTCGCGTCACGAAGCCGTCCGCCGGCGAGACGATATCCGCATACCCCCTGTTCAGCTTCGCCTCCGCGAGCGACGATTTCTTCAGGCGTGCATCCGCCTCACGCTGGCCTGCCTTGGCCTCCTTCTGGCCCACGACCGCTTTCCTCTGTGCGACCGTCGCCTCCTGGGCCCGGACGGCGGAATTCGCCAGTCGAAGTTCTTCCCTGGCAACGTCTAACTGAGCCTTCGCCACCTCGAAGTCCGTATGCGCCTTTTCGTTCCTTTCCCTGCTGATGGAATGCCGTTCGAAAAGGTTTTTCGCCCGCTCCGCGTCCCGTTGCGCCTGGGCGAGCCGAGCTTCGGCGAGCGCCAATCTTGCCCGTGCGGCATCGACCGCCGCTATCCGCTGTGCAAGCTGCGCCTGTCCCGCCGCGTGATCCTCACGCGCGGCCCTGGCCTCCGAACGGGCGGAGGCATGTTCCTCCACGGCTGCTGAAAGGGCCGCCTCGGCTGCGCCCACCCTTACTTCGTAAGGCTCGGCGTCGATCCGGACAAGCGCCTGCCCTTTCTTCACCGGCTGGTTGTCGGCGACGAGAACCGCGGATACCGTCCCCTGTATCCGGGAAGCGACGGGGTGTATCCTGCCCTCCACGAAGGCGTCGTCCGTAGTTATGTGCGTCTGGCGGTACCACCAGTAGAACACGCCGGACGCTATCGTAGCTACGGTGGCCACGACGAAGATTGCCGTCGCCACCTTCCTTCTCGACGTTATCGGGGCCTTGTCGTTGCCGCCGTTCGCTCCCTCTCCCATTCCCTCGCTCCTGGCCCGCATTTCTCACCATGCTTCTGCTGCGTCGGCGGATACGGGCATGTCTACTGCATTGCGCTCGGTCGGGACGCCTTGTAGCCATACCCGTCTCCACCGCCTCGCTACGAATCCTGGTGAGAAGTGCGGGCTTGCCGGACATGGCGGTTGTCCGCTAATTCTAAACCATTACGGAACCGGGGACGAACCTTATGGATTACGGGTAGTGGGTCAGTTTGAAATATATTTTTTAGAGTATACCCGATGATGCTCCAAGGCATTGGGTTGGCATGGTTTTTTGCGCGGGGAATGCTTGACGGCTCTGGCATGGTGCGGGAGAATGGGGCACCACCTTGTTTTGAGGCTACGTCGTGCAACAACCTTGGCCAACAATTGAAAGGTTTCTCCTTAGCCCCTATACGGCATTCTTTGCAATGCTTTTCTTTGGGGCACTTGCACTCATTGGAAAATTTAGCGTGACCGGCGCGGTTGTTCTTCTCTTTCTCGCTTGGGGTATAGGATGCCTCGGGGTAGCACGATCTGGCATCAGAGTGGGTTTGAAATTCGCTTCCTGCCTTCTTTTGGGAGTTTTTATGGGGGGAGTAGGCTACTGGGCTGTTCCTACTCCAACAACATCTATTCCCGCACATGGCCCTGACGCAACTCCACAGAGCCAACAAGAACCGGCAACACAAGAAAAACCACCAGGCAATAAATCCACCATACACCAACAACCCAAGGAAACCCTATCGCACCCCGTTACCCTGGAGTTGACCCGCTTTCGTGGACACTATAATCCTTTGAGGAGGAGGTGTCCGTCATGCCGAAATCACGCCCGCCGTATCCCCCGGAATTCAAGCGTCGGATGGTCGAATTGGTCCGCGCCGGGAGAACCCCCGAGGAACT